>DATEMM010000102.1:0-2401 GCA_035275605.1 Pyrinomonadaceae bacterium | reverse complement strand
TTTATTCTTGTATCTTGACCCAGGGCTGATGCCCTGGGCTAAAATCCGTCGCCCCTGGCGGGGCTACGAATGAAGATTAGCTCGGCGAATCGGGCAATGGTCGCCTGGTCAGTTTAATTGACTTGGCGAGCCCCAGCAGTTGCAGGGTGCGTATGCCCCACCAGTTGACGTCGATCTCGTACCAGGCCAGGCCGTGGCGCGCAGAGGTCGGGTGCGCGTGGTGATTGTTGTGCCAGCCTTCGCCGAAGGTCAGGAGCGCCACCCACCAGCTATTGCGCGAATCGTCCGTCGTAGCGAAGCGGCGCGAGCCCCACATGTGCGTGGCCGAGTTGACCAGCCACGTCGCGTGCAGGCCCGCGGTGACGCGCAGAAAAATGCCCCACATCAACATCGGCCAGCCGCCGAAGATGAGGAGCAGGATGCCGAGGCCGATCATCGGGACCCAGTAGAAGGTGTTGAGCCAGACGTGGAACCTGTCTCTCGTCAGGTCTGGCGCATAGCGCTCCAACACTTCGTCGCCATGCTTCTGCGCTGTGCCAGTGAGAATCCAGCCCATGTGCGCCCACCAGCCGCCGTCGCGCGGCGTGTGCGGATCTCCCTCAATGTCCGTGTGTGAGTGGTGTATGCGATGGGTAGCAACCCAGGAGATGGGGCCAGCTTCGAGCGCGAGCGTTCCGCAGAGCGTCAGGAAATATTCGACAGCCTTAGGAACCTTGTAGCCGCGATGCGTGAGCAGGCGGTGATAGCCCATGCCGATTCCTACTCCCCCGGCTATCCAGTTGAGGACGAGGGCGACAACTAACGCCTTCCAGCTCCAGAAGAAAAGGAGCGCGCCGAGCGCGCCCACGTGAAAGAGAACCATGAAAACGGCGGTAACCCAGTTGATGCCGGACTTCTGCCCGGCAGCTATCGCCTCGCTATTCATTTAATCGTTTCCCCCGTCAACTAGAAGGCTCGTCCTTAGCGCCTTGCCTCAAATTCTGACTCGGCGTGCTCTCCGGCCAAGCCTTTGAGTTCGACCCGCCCGTTGGTCAGAACGCTCGCCACGGTGAACGTCCGCTGGGCTGTATCACGCCCCGGCATCAGCTCCGCGCGAAACGTCAAACGCGTCCCGGCGCTGGCCCAGGCGTGCCCGGCCTGAGCGGCGGCGTTGTCGCGTCTGCCGCGTCTGCGTTTAAAGACGCGCATGGATCAACCGTCTCAGGCGGTCGCCGAAGAGTACGTCTATCTTCTGCGGCTCGATGACGGCCGTCACTTCGCCCGGCCCGAAGGACGGGTGAAGCAGAATCTGTCCGGTGCGGTATGTGCGTTTAGGGTCGTAGGGCGTCCCGGCCTTCGTGTCGGCGTGCGAGGAAGTTGTGGACGACGAGCTTTTGAACGAGCTGCGCGTCCCGCAGGCCGGACAACTCACGCGCGAAATCTGGCCGCGCTTGGTGACGGAGGCGACGACGTGCCCGCGCTCCGTGCCGCATACGTCGCACAGTTTGTCCACCCGCTCGCCGACTGCAAAAGTTTGTTTCTCCATCTTTGGCTCCACTGTCGTGCGCAGTCCCGGTCACAAGTTGAAAAAAATACTCTGGCGCAAAAGTCGAGCGCCCCCGCTAGAGTCTTTATGCTTGCGGGGGCGCTTCGCGTTAAAGAGTTTCCGGTAATATCAACAGAGAGGCGCTCTACCAGCGCGGCTCACGGTCGCCACCGCCGCCGCCACCGCCGTAGCCGCCGCGATTGCCACCGCCACCGCCGTATCCGCCACGACCGCCGCCACCGCCGCCACGGTTGCCACCGTAGCCGCCGCCGCGACCGCCGCCGCCACCGCCCCCGCGATTCTCACGCGGGCGCGCTTCGTTGACGGTCAGGTTGCGCCCGTTGACTTCCTTGCCGTTGAACTGCTGGATTGCTGCCTGGCCCTCTTCGTTGCTGGACATCTCGACGAAGCCAAAACCGCGCGAGCGGCCCGTGTCGCGGTCCTCGACCACTGAAGCTGATTCGACCGTGCCGGCTTGTGAGAACAACTGCTGCAAATCTTCGCTCGAAGTCTGGAACGAGAGATTGCCGACGTATAGTTTCATTGACATAGATGTAATTCTTCCTCTCCTTGGTTAGGAGGCATAAGAGAAGCTGCGAATCGAAGGGGGCTTCGGTGTAACGGTAGGCAGCGAAGGCTCGCGTTCGTGTGCTCTTTAAGGAGCGGCTTCTAAGTTGAAATCAGCCTGCTCTCGAACTATCCGAAACGCCCGCACTCTGTAACCTACTAAGAAAGCACGGGGCGCATCACCGTTGATGCAAGAGAGAAGGAGTAAGCTGAGCCTATGATGCCCTAATCAGCGGTTGGATGCAAGGCAGCGCCCCCGTTCTCAGGGCAGGCGAAAGGGATTCAGACCCCGGAAGGGGGGCCGCGCCT
>DATEMM010000101.1:0-10750 GCA_035275605.1 Pyrinomonadaceae bacterium | reverse complement strand
TCGCGGCGCAACGGGGCGGCTGCGCCGAGCAGAATGTCCACGTTGGCCTTCTCTTTGACGAGCACGATTTCGCGCCGCGTCGAATCCTGCGGCTCAGGGTCCGTGACGTTGATGTCAACGCTCTCGGGCCCGCTGAATGCGCCAAAGGCCTCCGCGAACTGTCCCTTCACTTCTTCGACCTCGACATCGCCCGCCAGCGAAAAGACAATAGAACGCCCGCCGTAATATTTCGAGTAGAAGTCGCGAACGTCCTGGACCGTGACGGCGCGTATGCTCTCGGCCAGCTTTTCGCCTGGATGCATGTAGTAGGGGTTCGCCTCGTCGAAGATCAACTGCGTGAAGCGTTCGCGGGCGCGGTAGCCTGTGTTGGACTGCTGCTCCTGAATCCCTGCGACGATCTGCTGCTTGAGCTTCTCCAATTCGTCCGCCGGAAACGCAGGCTCGCGCAGCATCTCGGAGATGGCGTTGATAATCAGCGGCAGGTCTTTCGAGAGCGCGCGGGCGGCGACGTTGACGGCGAAAGGGTCAGCGGAGAAGGCCAACTGTGCGCCGACGTTTTCCAGGTCGCCCGCCAGCTCGAACTTGCTGCGTTTTTGCGTTCCGCGCTCCAGCATGCTGGCGGTAATCTGTGCCAGGCCCGGCTTGTCGCGCGGCTCGAAGTAGGAGCCCGCGCGGAACGAGCCGCGCAGTGAAATGGTCGGGGTGGCGCGGTTTTCGAGCAGGAGCAGCGTCGCGCCGTTCTCAAGACGCGTGCGCGAAGTGCGCGAGGCGAAGTCTGAACGTCCGCCGTCGGAAGCCGCCGTGACGGCCTCCGCAGCGTCCGAAGATTTATCCCCGCGCGGGCTGACAGGGGCCTGCGCCTTCTCCTGCGGTGTGGTCGAGCCGCCCGCTTCCCCCCCCACGGAATTCCTCTGATTCGCCGCCCGCTCGGCCACGGAGGAGATTTCGGAAGCCACACCGCCGTCGCCCTCCACGTCCGGCTCGCGGAAAAACTGCACGCCACGCCTGGCAATTGCGGATTGCGGATTGTGGAATGCGGATTTATAAAAGCTCGAACCTTGTCTTTCCAATCCGCAATCCGAAATCCGCATTCCGCAATCGAGCGAGTCCGCAATCCGCAATTGAGCGTTGCCGTTGTTCCCGTTCGTGCCTCCGCCGCCGGACTGTTTCGGAATGAAGTGGCCGACGGTGCGGTTGTCTTCGGTGAAATAGGTCTGTGCGACGCGCCGTATGTCTGCGAGCGTCACGCGCCTGACGCTCGCTTCGTAGTCCTTGTAGAAGCGCCAGTCGGCGACCGCCTCCGCCTCGGACATTTGCATCGCGATGTTGAAGGTGCCGTCGCGGCTGTATGCCACCTGAGCGACGATCTGCTGCCTGGCCTTCTCCACTTCCGCCTCGGTCAATCCTTCCTCGGCGACCTTCCCCAACTCCGCTAGAATCGTCTCCTCGACGTGCTTTGGCTCGACGCCTGGGCGGACGGTGGCGTAGACGTTGAAGAGCCCTGGGTCGCGGTGCTGATCCGCGTTCGAGTGCGCGTCCACGGCCAACTCCGCCTCGACCAGCGCCTGGTAGAGGCGGCTCGTGATACCGTGCGAGAGAGCGACGGAGAGGACGACGAGCGGGTAGATGTCATTATCCACGGGCGGATTGGCGGCGCGCTCGGCCAGCTCTTCGTTCGAGAGCACGTTCATCTGGCCCAGGACGCCGGGGGTGTGAAAAGCCACTTGCACCAGGGCCAGTTCGCCCGCGCGGCGAATCACCAGGCGACGCTCGCCCTGTTGCGGCGGCTCTTCCGTATAGACTTCCGGAATCGGGTGGGAGGGAAGACTGTACGCGCCAAAGTGCTCGTGGATGAGGTTGAGGGCCGAAGCGCGCTCGAAGTCGCCGACCAGAATCACGGTCGTGTTGTTCGGGTGGTAGAAAGTGTCGTAGAACTCCTTGAGGCGCGAGGTGGGCACGCCCTCTACGTCCGCGCGCCAGCCGATGGTTGGGTGATGATAGGGGTGCTCGCGAAAGGCCGCGGCGTACACCGCCTCGTCCAGAACTTCGGAAGGCTCGTTCTGCCCGCGCTCCAATTCGTTGCGGACGACCGTCATCTCTGACTGACGGTCCGAGTCCGCGATCAGGGAGTTGCGCATCCGGTCGGCCTCCATCTTGATGATCAACTCAAGCTGATCCGAAGGCACGGTCTCGAAATAGTTGGTACGGTCGTACCAGGTGGTCGCGTTAAAGGCCGCGCCGATTTTTTGTAGCGTCGCGGCGATCTGCGTATTCCGCTCCTTGTTGAAGGTCGGCGTGCCCTTGAACATCATGTGTTCGAGCAGGTGCGTGGAGCCGGTGTAGCCGACTGCCTCGTTGCGCGAGCCCACTTTGTAGAGCACCATCACGGTCACCACGGGAGCGACGCGGTTCTCCACGAGCAGGACCTTCATGCCGTTCTCTAACTTGTATTCTCTGATCTCGTCCGCCTCCGTGACAAACGCGACTCCGGCGGGCAATTGTTCCTCAGCCATTCCTTAAAACGTCTCCTTTTATCTCCTCGGCGGCAAACACAGAACGAGATTATGTGAGTGTTTTTGCCACGACTTCGATATAATCCGGTTATCGGAGGAGATTACCACAATGGAGCCGATTGCCATACGCTACTGCGTCGTTTGAAACTACCTGCCCCGCGCCGCCCGTGTGGCGGACCTGCTCAAAAGGGAGCTTGGGGTCGAGACGAAGCTGATTGAAGGCGACCGCGGAGAATTCACCGTCTGGGTCAAGGATGAGGTCGTCGCCAAAAAGACCTGGCTCGGATTTCCGGACGACCAGAAGGTCCTGGCGGCCGTCCGTCAAGCGTTATAGCCGAGGCGTAAAGCCCCTGACTGAATCGGCGACCGAAATCCAGACCCTGAAAGGGTCAAATATAGTAGCCAGGGTCAAGTGAGCAGCACGCCGCCCTTCGAATATCGTTAGAAAGGGATTAAGACCCCGAAGGGGTCGAATATGATAGCCAGGGGTGGCGCGCTCACGCGCTTACCCCTGGCTATTTTATTTGACCCATTCGGGGTCGAAGACGTGTTGACTTGTAGCCTTAATCCGCAGCCGGATCACGCTTGCCTGATGCTCTCCATCAGCATGTTGCAAAAGAGCGCGCCCTGTTCGATGGCGTCGTCGAGCGCATGGTGCGTGTGCGGGAGGCCGTCGAACCAGCGCTTGGGCATGATGGCCTTCGTCACGTCGCGATAGTCGCGCTTGAGAAGAATCATCGCGTAGGTCTTGATGTCGAGCGCGTGAAACGAGAAGGGGCTCTCGCCCGTGAACTTGTGCAGGTACCACTGGACGAACATGTAGTCGAAGACGACTGGATAGCCGACAAAGACCGGCTTGCCCGGCAGACCCTTGAGCCAGGCCGTGTATTCACGCATGGCCTCTTCGGGCGGGCGCGGCTCCCGTCTGCAAGCGGCCCAAGCTTCCCCTTGCGTCTCCCACCACTTCATCGTCTCTGGGTGCGTGCCGGCCCCTGGCAGGGTTTCCAGGTTGGCTGTGAAAGTGCCGACGAGAGTTTTGTCGGCGAGATAGGCGGCCGAGCCAAAGCTCAGCATGGAGTAGAGTCCAGGGACCGGGCCGTCCGTTTCAATATCCGTGCTCACGTAAATTTCTGCCATGAGCAGAGGATATAGAAGGCAGGAGCCGTAGAAAAGCTGACTCCGGGGGGTGATGCTTCTTCATGTGCCAGATTTTTTCGAGGCCGGGTGGGGACAGCGGGCAAACCTTTCGTCCCGCGCCTGACATCGTAGCGGTCGCACCACATCTTCCGTCAGTCGTTTTCCGCTTCAACGGAAAGGAGCACCCAAAATCCATGCGCCCCTCCCTTAAAGCCGCACTGGCTGCGCTTCTCCTCTTCTCGTTTCTGACGGGGAATCTTTACGCGCAGGCCGGACGCCAGAGGCAGAGAGTGCCAGAGCCGCAAAAGAAGGCCGCGCGCCCCGAGAACGCTCCGACCGAAGAGCAGAAAAAAGAGACAAGCAAAGAGGCAAGCGAGGCGCAGCAACCGTCGCCGCAAGAGGCGGAGAGCGTCCCGGACCAGCAGGAGATAGACACCGTCAAGGTCGAGACGAACCTGGTCACGGTGCCCGTCATCATCAGCGACCGCGGGGACCGTTACATACCAGACTTGAAGCAGGAGGAGTTCACAGTTTACGAGGACGGGGTGAAGCAGGAAATCTCTTTCTTCGAGACCGTGACGGCTCCCTTCCACGTCGTCCTGATGCTGGACACCAGCGCCAGCACGCAGGAGAAACTCGGGCAGATTCAGCAGGCGGCCATAGCCTTCACGGAACAACTACAGAAGGCCGACCGCGTGAAGGTCATCTCGTTCGACGACCGCGTGCGCGAGCTGTCGGACTTTACTTCGGACCGCGCCGTGCTCCAGTGGGCGATACGCGACACGCGGCCGGGGCAGGGGACGAAGCTCTACGACGCTATGGCCGTCGGGCTCAGGGCCTTGCAGCGCATCAAAGGGCGCAAGGCCATCGTCATCTTCACGGACGGCGTGGACTCCTACAGCGATCGCGAGAGTTACGACAAGAACCGGCGGATGATCGAAGAGGCAGGCATCATCATCTATCCCATACGCTATGACACGCGCGACGACGTCGAGCGCATGGTGCGCCAGCAGCAGCAGTCGGGCCAGGTGATCGATCTGGCCTCAATCCTAGGCGGCCGAAGCTCTAGACCGAACACGACCCCGACGACCTTTCCGGGCGGGACGGTTCCGGGCGGCGGCGGCACGGGCGGCGTCGGCACGACCATGCCCAGGCTGCCCGGCGGGGTCGTCATCTCGACCTCCCGAACCGGGCGCGACGACCGCAACAATCCGACCTACGACCCGAACGACCCGAACCGGCGCAACGACCCGACGCAACCCTCCGGTACACGCAACGGCCCCGTGGATACCATCAGCGCCGAACTGGACATGATGTACAGGACTGGCGACGCTTACCTCAACGAGATTGCGGAGAAATCGGGCGGCAGGCTCTACCGCGCCGACACGCTCATCGCGCTCCCCATAGCGTTCGAGAAGATTGCCGCAGAACTGAGGACACAGTACTCGCTCGGCTACTACCCACAGAAGCCCGAGCGCGACGGCAAGTACCGGAAGATTAAAGTGAGCACGACGCGCAAGGGCGTGGTCGTCCGCGCGCGCCCCGGCTATAGAGCGCCGAGCGGCGGCAAATAAGCGGGGTGCGTCATCTGCTTCGCCCGGCCGCGGGGCAATATTTTTGGATCATCTCGGTTATCTGGCGTGGGTCGCACGGTAGAATGATGTAGTCCGTGAAGCCCGAAGCCATCAGCTCTTGTATGATCTCGCCCTGGCAGGCCGTGTTGAGGATGATGGGCACGTCACGCATCTGCGGATGCTCGCGCAGTCGCCGCGTGGCCGCGTCACCGTCCATTACAGGCATCATGAAATTCATCAGGATGAGGTCGGGCTTCTCTCTCAGCGCGGCCTCGATGCCCTGCTGTCCGTCCGACGCCTGCACGACTTCGTAGCCTTCCCTCTCCAGGTAATCTTTGACCAGCATCCGCATGCAGGGGTCGTCCTGCACGTCCAGAATTTTAAGACGCCGCTCTGTGGGTCGTTTCATTGCGGGTGGCCTGGCGCAGGCTTTCTCTTTTGAGGGGGTCGTTTAGTCTCCGCCTCCGTAAAGCTCTTCGATGAGCTGGCCGTACTTTTCGTCCACGACGCGGCGTTTGACTTTGAGGGTGGGCGTCAGCTCGCCGCTGTCAATCGAGAATTCTTCCGGGAGGAGCGCGATGCGGCGGACCCGCTCGTAGTCGGCGAGCTCTCTTGTGAGCTGTGCCACTTCCTGCTGGACGAGCTTGATGGCCGCGGGGTCGCGGCTCCAGTCGGCGCGAGTCGGGGGCTTTGAGCCTCCCGCGGCGTTGACGGCGGAAGCCAGAGCTTCCCAGTCCGGCACAATCAGCGCGGCGGCCTGCTTGCGGCCCGCGCCGATGACGACCACCTGGTTGACCAGCTCCGACTGCTTGATCAGACTCTCGACCAGTTGCGGCGCGACGTATTTACCGTTCGAGAGCTTGAACAAATCCTTCTTGCGGTCGGTGATGTAGAGGTGCCCCTCTTCGTCCATGTGGCCGACGTCCCCGGTCTGAAACCAACCATCGCGCATGACGGCGGCCGCGGCCTCCGGGTGATTGTAGTAGCCGCGCATGACGTTCGGCCCGCGAACCTCTATCTCGCCGTCCTCGGCTATGCGAACGTCTATCCCCGGAAAGATGAGCCCGACCGAGCCCGTCTTGTTGTTGTCTGGCCGGTTCGCGGAGACGATGCAGGTCTCTGTCATCCCGAAGCCCTGTAGGATGGGAATGTCCGCGGCCCAGAAGGCGTGAGAGAGGGTCGGCGAAAGGGGCGCTCCGCCCGAAACGAAGTAGCGCAAGCGGCCCCCCACACCCGCGCGCCATTTCGAGAAGACGAGGCGGCTGGCGATGTCGTGCTTGAGCGCGAGCAGAGGGGGAATCGGCTCGCGCCTGTCTTTGAGGACGGCGTGGCGCTGGCCGACTTCGAGCGCCCAACTGAACAGCTTGCTCTTCCACCCGCCGGCCGCCATCCCCTTCTTGATGATGCGCTGGTAAACCTTCTCGAAGAGGCGCGGGACGGCCGTCATGATCGTCGGGCGAACGTCATTCAGGTGCTCGCCGACCTGGTCGAACGAGGCCGAGTAGTAGACGGAGACGCCCGCGTAGCAGAAGACGTAAAAGACCGTTCGTTCGAAGATGTGCGAGAGCGGAAGCACGGAGAGAGCCACGTCCTCGTGCGTGATGGGGAGCGCGCCGGAAATCGAAAGGATGTTCGAGATGAAGTTGTCGTGCGTCAGCATGACGCCTTTGGGCTCGCCCGTCGTCCCAGAAGTGTAGATGATCGTCGCCAGGTCGTCGCCGCGCCCGGCTCGCGTCAACGCTTCATAGGCACCGGGCTCCGCGCCTTCGCGCTCGCGCCCCCTCTGTTCCAGGTCTTCGAGGGTGATTGCGTTCTCAATCTGCTCCACCGCATCCGCGTCGAAGAAGACGATGCCTTCGAGCGTTTTGACGTTCTCCAGGCCGGGGCGCGCGTGCTTGAGAACCTTGCGGCCGGAGATGAAGAGCAGGCGTGCGCCGGAATCTTCCAGGATGTAGCGCACCTGCTCGACCGCCTGCGTCGTGTAGATGGGAACGTTGATTGCGCCGAGGCTCAGGATTGCCAGGTCAACGATTGACCATTCGGGGCGGTTTTCGGAGAGCAGGCTGACGCGGTCGCCGGCCCTGACGCCCAGCTCCGCGAGCCCGAGTGCGATGTGGCGCACGCGCTCGACGAAGGTCTCGCCGGGGATGTGGTGCCACTGGCCCGCGCGCTTGGTGTTGAGCGCGTCCCGCTTCGCGTACCTCTGGACGGCTGCGAGGCAGAGCTTCGGGATGGTGTTCAGGTCTGGCTGCGGTTCGCTCGCTTTATTTTCCAAGCTCCCTCTGTGTCCTCAGTGCCGCTTGTGGCTATTACTTCGATAGACATTCGATTAGGCAGATGATAATGCGCTGCCGGGCTTCAAGGCCAGCGTGCAGCGCGAGACACAAACCAACCGGCCACGGTCGTCGCGCACCTCGATTGACCAGACGGTGATCTGGCGGCCCTTGTAAACCGGCACAGCTTCCGCCGTCACCGTGCCGCGCGAGACAGAGCGCAAGTGATTGGCATTGATCTCCACGCCGACCGGCGTGTAGCGTTCCAGATCCGTGTTCAGCGCCGCGCCGATGGCCGCGGCCGTCTCGGCCAAGACGACCGAGACGCCACCGTGCAGAATCCCTGTGTACTGATGCACGCGCTCGTCCACGGGCATGGAGAGCACTACGCGGTCCGTTTCGGCGGATTCGATCTTGATGTTGAGCGTCTTGAGGACGGTTTGGTCCGTCCGGCTGCGCATGTTTTCGAGAAGCGTGGTCATCTTGGTTTATGTCTCGCGAAAAGTCTTAACGGCTCGGCGGGAGCATAGTGCTTTCGGGAACGCCGGGGATGGTCGGCTGCCTGATGGAGCGGCGGCGGCGGCGACGTCGGCGCTGAGTGCTCGGCTGCTCTACCCGCCCGTTGATGGTGGCGAGCGCGACTAGAATCAGAAACAGGAGCGCGTTCGAGGTCGTGTGGAGCGTGAAATCGAAGAAGCTATGCACCAGCACGGCGAAGCACCCGGCCAGCGCTCCCGTCGCCACCCCGCGCCGGAAATCATCGCTGCTCTCGCGCCGCGCAAAGCCCTTCCGAAAGAGAAAGAAGACGAAGATGAGGGCGAGGCCCATCCCTATGATGCCTGCGTCCGACATCATTTGCAGGTAATCGTTGTGCGCCTGCTCCAGGCGCTCCAGGCCGTTGCGCGAGTCGTAGCGCGTGTAGGCCAGCCCGTAGGAGCCGAGCCCTGTGCCAACGACCGGGTGGTCCTTGATGATGTCGAGCGTCACGGCCCAGAAGTGCGCGCGCCCAGTCGTCGGGTCGCTCGAATTGACTGAGCCGACGATGCGGTTCAGGGCGGCCTCGCCGCCGAAGAGGAGCGCGCCCAGGATGAGCGCCACGACGAGCCCGAGCCCGAGCCCGACGCGCAAGAGCGCCGCACGCGCACGCCCGGTCCTCTCCCCGCCGCGCGCCTTTTCCTCACGCCGCCCAAATCCCATCGCCGCCAGGAAAGCTATCTCGGCCACGAGCGCGATCAGGCCGCCGCGCGAGTTGGTCGTAATCAGCGCAATCCCCATCAGCGCCGCCGCGAAAATGTAGAGCGGGCGCTTGTCGCGCTCTACGGCGCCGGAGAAAATCAGGCCAAGGGGGAGCGCAAGCGTCAACTCCATGTAGCCAGCGAAGTGGTGACGGTTATAGAAGGGACCGAACGGCGTGCTCTGCGGCAGCTCCTTCAGCCAGTAGATTTTCCCTGGGCTCGTGGCGTACTGGATCAGGCCCATGAATGCGAGCAGGAAACCGAAGACGATCACGACGCGAACAACCAGGCGCAGTCGCTTGGGGCTGTCAATGAAGGCGAGCGCGGCGGCGAAGTAGATAAAGAGCGCCGCCACCTGCACCAGGGCCAGGCGCGTCGAGTAGGGATCAATCGAGACGCTGCTGATGGGCGGGACAGTGAGTGCGCCGCCCGTCGTCCCGTCCCCGCCGCCCCCCATGGGGAGTAGCTGGAAGAGCCCGAGCAGGAAGAGGCCGACGAGCGGCAGTTGCAGGAGGCTCCGGCTCAGGCGCAGACGCCGGCTGCGCCAGGCGTCCACGGCCCAGAGCAGGACGAGCGCGCTTGCGCCTATCTCGAAGACGGCCAGCGACCAGTAGTGGACGGTGCCGTAGGCGAGCGCCGTCAGAACGACGCTCACGCACAGGAGCACGATGATGAAGCGGCTGGCCAGCGTGTGCACCAGCTCCGCCGGGGCGGAGCTAGCGGGCGTTTGGCTTAGCGCCTCCTCCGGCGTTTGCGGCAGCCTGGCCTCCGCTTCCGCGTTTGAGATTGAAGTCGTCATACCAGACAAAACCGAAAATCGGGCACACGGGGTCGGAGCCGCACGGCATGCGTCCCACCCGCACTATCACCGCCTCGGACTTGGGCGGAACTTTGAAGTCTATCGTCACGGGCTCCCATTCGCGCGTGCCGTTGGCGAGCGGCTGCGAAGCGGCCAGCACGGTCGTCCCGTCGGCTCCGTCTATCACCACGGTGACGGGCGTGCCTCCGCTCTTGAGCTCCTCCGTGCGGACGTAATACTCAAGACGATACTGGGAGCCTGGCTCGACCACGATCATCTGCGAGATGTTGTTGAAGACAAGTGTCGAGGGCGAGCGGAAGGCTACGCGCAGGCTGCGGAAACCGTCGTGCCTCTGGGTTTCGTCAAAGCCTATCTGGGCCTGCGGGAGCGATGTCACTTTCCACCCGAAGGCGTTGGCCTCGCTCACCTCGATGTCCGTCTCAAAGCCAGGATTTAAGAATTCTTCGGGTTTGGCCTGGGGCGCGTCCGGGTTGAGCTCGTGCTCGATTGCGAGCGCGGCCCGGTGACGCTTGGCCGCGAGCAGCGCCCTCATGATCACCAGCCCGCTCTCGCGCTGCACCTTCTTCTCTTCCGTGGTCAGGCTCGCCCAGAGGCGCAGCGCATCGTCCAGTCGCCCGCGCCCGGCCGTGTAGCCAGCCAGCTCCGCGCGCGCGGCGGGCGACGCACCGACGGCGTCCCTGATCGCGTCCACGTTTTCGCCGTAAACGTACCAGGCCGCGTTGAAAATCTGCGAGCGCAAGCGTGGGTCCGCGTCGGCCGCGCGTTGCAGCTCCGTGAAGGCTTCGTCGCCGCGCCCTGCGCGCAGCAGCAGGTTGCCGAGGTGCCAGCGCGGATCGGCGTAAGACGGGGCCAGCTCGACGGCGCGGCGCAGGGCCTTTTCGCCCCCGTCGAAATCCCCAGCCTGCCCGCGTGTGCGCCCGAGACTGACCCAGAAACGATAGTCGTTGGGCGAGAGGCGGACGGCCTCTTCGTAATGCTTGATGGCCTCTTCGAGCGCGCCCGGCAAGGTGCTGGACTTTTTCAGCCCCGCGACGACCCAGTGCGTCCAGGGGTCATTGGGCGCAAGGCGCATCGCGGCCATCGCCGTCTCCAGCTTGACGGCGTCCAGCTCCTCCTCGGCCAGAGTCTCGTCGCTCATCTGCGGCGCGTACTCCGCGACGACGTTGCCGATGTACCAGCGCGTGGCGAACCAGGAACC
>DATEMM010000100.1:0-3888 GCA_035275605.1 Pyrinomonadaceae bacterium | reverse complement strand
GCGACATCTACGGCTGGCGCGCCCTGCGGGCCGCGATCTACGCGATCGTGCCCTGATTCGAGGTCGCCCGGTGTCACACGTGCAGGGGAAGGTGGCCGTCGTGACGGGGGCCACGTCGGGCATCGGGCGAGCGACGGCGCTGCGCTTTGCAGAGGCTGGGGCGCGCGTCGCCATCATCGGGCGCAACGCGCAGACACTCAAGGAAGTAGCCAGCGAGATTCAGATTAATAACGGTGAGGCGCTGACGATTCGCGCGGACGTGACCGTCCAGCCCATCGCCCGCCGCATCGTCGAGCAGACCGTCGAGAAGTTCGGGGGGATTGACGTCCTCGTCAACTCCGCCGGGCACCTCGTCTCGGGGACGATAGAGGATACGACGCTCGCGACCTGGGACTCCATGCTCAACGTCAACCTGCGCGCCGTCTTCAACCTCATGCAGCAGGCCATGCCGCACCTCATCAAGAGTCGCGGCAACGTAGTCAACGTGTCGAGCGTGACGGGCCTGCGGGCCTTCCCAGGCGTGCTCGCTTACTGCGTTTCAAAGGCCGGGCTGGATCAATTAACGCGCTGCGCCGCGCTCGAACTGGCCCCGAAGGGCGTGCGCGTCAACGCCGTCAACCCCGGCGTGGTCGTCACGGACATACACCGCCGCGGCGGGATGAGCCAGAAGGATTACAAGGCATTTCTCGAACGCTCGAAAGAGACGCACCCCATCGGGCGCGTCGGCCAGCCCTACGAAATCGCGGAGCTGATTTTGTACCTGGCCTCGGAGCGGGCCGCCTGGATCACCGGCGCGACCTACTCGATTGATGGCGGGCGGGCACAGACCTGCGCGCGTTGAGCCCGGAGAATCGGGCTAGAAGTGCGAGCGCGAATCTGGCTATACTCGCTCGCGGCCTCTGCCCGCGTTGAACACATCCCAGAGAAGAGAAGGAGTTTTTCCAGCTTGACTGAAATGAACAAGTGCCGGCACTGCGGATTCTTCGTCCCCGTCGAGAAGGCTTTTTGTCCTAATTGCAGTGAACCTATTGAGCCGGAAGAGGCCCCCAATCGCGCCGCCTCGTTTACCAGCGAGATGATGGCGACCATGCGGGACGACCCGGATAATTACAAGGAGATGCTAGCCCTGAAGCGGCAGCTCAAGAGCACCGGGAGCAAGGAAACGCCGCCGCCCGGCCCGGCCCCTGCGCCGGCACCGTCCACTTCGACGGCAAACGCGGCTCCCTCTTACGTCGCTCCCGGTGTCGCGCCGCCCGCGAAAGGCGGTAAGCGCAACCTCGTCCCGGTCATCGTCGTAGTATCTATCCTGATTCTTGCTCTGGTTTTGCTCCTGGTCTTTAAGGTTATCTGAAGTTGCTCACCGAAAACGTATGAGAAACTACGGCGGCGCGTATCCCCCACAGGGCTATGTTCTCAGAGCCAGGGCCAACAGCCAGGCCATCAAGTGGACTCTCATCGTCATAGGAATTTTCTTCGCGCTGCTGGCGGGCTTTCTCACGCTCCACGTCATAGGCTATGCGACGGAGCCCGCCGCGCTCGCGGTCGGCATCCTCTTCGCCACGCTTCCCGTCCCCATCTACGTCCTGCTGATTCTCTGGATTGACCGTTACGAATCCGAGCCGCTCTGGATGCTGGCGACGGCATTTTTCTGGGGCGCGACCTTCGCGGCCTTCATCGCCATCGTCGTCAATTCCCTGATCGGCAGGTTGCTCACCGAAGCCTACGACCTTCTGACGGGAAAGTTTTACGCGCTGGTCGTCTCCGCGCCCATCGTCGAAGAACTGTCAAAAGGGCTGGTGCTCTTCGCCCTCTTCTGGTGGAAGAAGGACGAGTTCGACGGCATCATTGACGGCATCGTCTACGCGGGAATGGTCGGGCTCGGCTTCGCCATGACGGAGAACTTCCAGTACTACGGCGAGGCGGCCATGATCGGCGGTGACCGCCTGACGGGAACCTTCATCCTGCGCGGGGCCATCTCGCCGTTCGCGCACCCTCTCTTTACGGCCATGACGGGCATAGGGCTCGGCTGGGCGTGCCAGTCGCATAGCCGAACGGTGAAGGCCAGCATGCCCGTGCTAGGGCTGCTGGCGGCGATGCTGCTGCATTTTTTCTGGAACCGCTCGGCGATGTCCGGCGCGGCCGCCTTCTTCGTCGTCTATGGCCTGATTATGGTGCCGATTTTCGTGGCGGCCATCATCGCTATAATCTTTGCGCTGCGGCGCGAGGGGCGCATCGTCAGCTATCACCTCTGGCACGATTGCCAGCGTGGGCTTTTCACCCCGGAAGAGTATTACCAGTTGTGCAGCGTGCGCGGTAGGATGGGAGCATCTTTCAGGGCGCTGACCTCGGGCGGCTTCGGTCTCTGGCGCACGCGTATGAGATACAATCAGATGGCGAGCGAGCTGGCCTTTCACCGCAGCCGCGTGCATCGCGGGATGATCGGGGACCCGCACACAGCCCTGGAGCGCGAAATGGCTTTCGTGCAGCACCTGTCGGAATTGCGCCGGCGACTCGGCCGGTTCTAAAAAAGGCGAAACTTCCTCGCGCGCTTTACGCCGAATGTCATATACTGAGGCCGTTCTTGGAGCCGCTAGCTGCTTAACCAGCGCCTAATAAGTGAAGATTCAACTCTTACCAAGCACATTCGACGAGAAGGGGCGCGCCACGCAGGAGCAGCGCCTGACCTGCTACCTGATTGACGACTGCGTGGCGGTGGACGCCGGGAGCATCGCCCTCTCTTTAACGGACGACCAGCGCGAGCGCGTGCGCGACATCATCGTCACGCACCCGCACATGGATCACATCGCCAGTTTACCCATCTTCATAGATGACCGCTTCGGCTTTCTAGAAACCCCGATCCGCATCCACGCGACCGAAGCGGTCATCGACATCCTTGAGCGCGACGTCTTCAACTGGACTGTCTACCCGCGCTTCTCCGAGCTGAAGAACCAGCACGGTCCCGTCATGCAGTACGTGCCCTTTAGCGTCGGGGCAGAATTCGAGGTCGCGCACCTGAAGGTCAGGGCCGTCAACGTCAACCACATCGTCCCGACCATCGGCATGATTATCACGGACGGACAAACGACCATCGCCTTTAGTTCTGACACGGCCGAAACGGAAGATTTCTGGAAACTGGTCAACGACACGCCGCGGATTGACGCCCTCCTGATCGAGGCGTCGTTCCCGAACTCCATGGCGGAGCTGGCTGAAGCCTCGCGCCACTTCACGCCGGAATCCCTCAGCCGCGAGCTACACAAGCTCAATCACAACGGCATAGACATCCTGACGGTTCATCTTAAGCCCGCGTACCGCGAGCGTGTCGCACAGGAGCTGCGAAAGTTGGACATCCCCAGGCTTGAGATTATGGAGGCCGGGCGCAGCTACGAGTGGTGAGACTCTTTTCCGCGTGCCGGAAAAAGTACGGCCGCCCTTCCACACGGGAGGGCGGCCATTTGAATGTTTAGCTGCCGGCAGCGTTAAGGGTCTCGCGGCGACGCAAGGATTTTCAGTCAGCTAGCAGAGCGGGTCTAACTTGTCGCTGATGGTCGGCAGTCCGCTCAGGGCCTTCTCGGCGTTCATTGGTGTGAAATGCGTCCATTCCTCCGGGACCTTGTCTTCCGGGAAGATTGCTTCGACGGGGCACTCCGGCACGCACGCGTCGCAGTCAATGCAGGTCTCTGGGTTGATTACCAGCATGTCGTCATCAAGATGAAAGGCCTCTACTGGGCAAACCAGAGCGCAGTCTGTGTAACGGCAGTTCACACAAGGCTCCGCAACAACGTAGGTCATGAAAGTTATCTCCCTCCGGCAAAGGTCTCTTGCGGGGGTCCTGGCGGGGCGCGCCCCTCGCCGACTTCTTACGGGGTGAGCCGCGCCAACGGAACTACC
>DATEMM010000099.1:0-13361 GCA_035275605.1 Pyrinomonadaceae bacterium | reverse complement strand
CAGCGTCAAGGTCTACCCGAATATGCGGCGGGCGCGTGAGGCAGAGCTCAAGGCCCTGGGGGCACGCTCACTCGTCGCCTCGCACCGCAAGACTTCCTGGCGCGGCGAGGGGCGCGAGTTCGAATCCTTGCGGGATTATGTGCGCGGCGACGAATTGAGGCACGTCTCCTGGACGGCGACGGCGCGGCGCGGGAAATTGACCACGCGCCAGTACCAGATCGAGCGCGACCAGACCATTATGATCGCGCTCGACGCCGGGCGTCTGATGACGGCGCGGATAGAGACGGAGACGAAGCTAGATTCCGCAGTACACGCGGCGCTGGCCCTGATGTCGGCGGCGGCGCGCGGCGGCGACAACGCCGGCCTCGTCGTCTTCGGTCGCCAGATCAAGACCTATCTGCCGCCAAAGCGCGGCGTCGAGCACATAGACGCCACGCTCGAATCCCTGCACGCGCTCGAACCTGAGATGATCGAGCCTTCTTATGCACGCGCCTTCCAGTTCATCGCCGCCAACGTCAAGCGACGGGCGCTCGTCGTCGTCCTGACCGACCTGGTGGACGAAGAGGGCTCGCGCGACCTGTTGACGTCGTTAAAGCTCCTGCGCCCGCGCCACCTCCCGCTCGTCGTGACCATCGCAGACCGCGACCTCAAGTCGGTGGTCCGCGACGCGCCCGCCACCCAGCAGGAACTCTTCACCCAGTCGGTCGCGGAAGAAATCATTCACCAGCGCGAGGCCGCGCTTCGCCTGGTCGAATCTCAGGGCGGCCTGGCCCTAGACGTGACGGCCGCCGCGCTCACACCCGCTCTTCTGGAAACCTACCTGCGCGTCAAAGAGCGCGGGCTCCTTTAGAGCGTCTGATTGAAGCCACAGGTTAGCCGCAAAGGCACAGAGAAAACTTAGGAAATTCAGATTTCAAATCCCGGATTTCAATCTCAAATTTCAAATCTCAAATCTCAAATTCTTAATTTGAATCTTCTTCTTCGTGTCTCTGTGGCTAACTTTTCTTAATCCGTATCGGTCGTGGCGGGTCTGTATTTGGCCAGTGCGCGTGTGAGCGAGAGGATTTCGCGCCTGAGGTCCAGTTGCGTGATGACCTGGTTGCCGAGTATGCGCAGGGCCGCGATCTGCTCGCGGCTCAGCTCGCGCGGCTCGCGGTCTATGACGCAGAGCGTCCCGACCTTGAAGCCTTCGGGCGACATCAGGGGCGCGCCCGCGTAGAAGCGTATGTAATAGGGGCCGGAGGTGACGAGCGGGTTCATTCTGAACCGCTCGTCGTCCAGGGTGTCGCGCACGACGAACGGGCCGTCCTGCAAGATGGCGTGGGCGCAGAAGGAGATGTCCCTGGAGGTCTCGCTCTCGGAGATGCCGATCTTGGATTTGAACCACTGGCGGTGCTCGTCCACGAGCGTGATGAGGGCGATCGGCGTGTCGCAGATGTAGGCGGCCAGCCGCGTCAGGTCGTTGAAACTCTCTTCCGGGTCGGTATCCAGAATTTCGTATTGGCGCAGAGCCTCTAGTCTGGCGGCTTCGTTCTCTGGCACAGGCGCTTTCATCACGCGCGCTCCTCTCTCCAAATCAATTCGGCGCGGGCGCTTCCGTTTTCTGCGGATTGCGGCCCGCGAGCAGAAGGTAAGCGTAGAGGGCTATGCCCGTGCTGATGCCGATGCCGAACTTGATGGCCGGGTTGATGGGCGCAGGCGAGATGAAGCCTTCGATGATGCCCGCGACCACGAGCAGCGGCACGCACCCGGAAATCAGCCGGATGGCTTCGAGCCCGCGCGTCTTCAGTGCGTCTCCACGCGAAAGGTCGCCCGGCAGGACGAGCGCGCTCCCGACCAGAATGCCCGCGCCGCCCGCCAGGAAAATGCACGAGAGCTCGACCACGCCGTGGCCGACCATGAAGGACACCAGATCATTGCCGTAGCCCGCCTGGTACACGAGCGCCAGCGTGGCTGCGATGTTCGCCCCGTTGGAGGCCATCACGAAGAGCGTGCCCAAACCGAACAGGGCGCCGAGGGCGAAGGCCTGAAACATCACGTAGATGTTATTGACCATGATGAAGCTCGAACCGACCTGGTTGAATTCGTTGAGGCGCTCCCACCAGTGAACCTTCTGGCTGATGACGTAGCGGAAGAGCGGGTCAACCCCTGCGAACTCCGAAAACTCCGGATCGCGCCAGGTGCCCAGATAAGCCACCAGGGCAAACGCCGCGAAGGTCGCAAACGCCAGGGCCGTGTAGCGCCACGTCCGGCGAAACGTCTGCGGAAAGCCGCTGGTGAAAAACTCGCGCAGGCGTCGGCCGCCCTGCGCGTCGGCGCGGTAGATGCGCCCGTGCGCGCGTATGACCAGGCTGTTGAGATAGTTGATCAGGCGCGGGTCGCGCGATTCGGCGCGAGCAATCGCCAAATCCGACGCCGTGCGGCGGTAAATACGCCCCAGCTCTCGCACCTCTTCGCGGTGCAGTCGTCTCAGCGAAGAGCGGTCGAGCCGCCCGAGCAGGTGTTCCAAACGCTGCCAGGCCCGCTTGCGCTCCTTAACGAATCGCTCCTGTGGCTGCATGAAAGCAGCATACAAATACTCTCCCAGACCATGCAAGGGTCATAGAGATTAGCCAGGAGCAAGCTACCAACCACACCGCCCACAGTTTGATACAAGAAATGCCTTAGACCCCGAAGGGGTCGAATATGTATAGCCAGGGGCGACGCGCTCACGCACTTGCTTCTGGCTATTTTATTCGACCCCTTCGGGGTCTAAAGCACTTACCCTTCCTCGGAAAGGTTGATTCATTAAGAGGGATACGGGATTATCTTAACCAACATCTTCGCGGGTCAAACGAATAGTGCCTATGGAACGCCTGGTCGAGTGTGTGCCAAATTTTAGCGAGGGACGCAAGCCCGAGATCGTCGAGCGTCTCGCCCGCGCCGTTGAGGAGACGGAGGGCGCGGTCGTCCTGGACATGCACATGGACGCGGACCACAACCGCTCGGTCATCACGTTCGTCGCAGATGCTTCGGTGGTCGTCCAAGCTGCGCTGAGTGTCGTCCGGCTGGCCTCGCAGTTGATTGACCTGCGCCATCACACTGGCCAGCACCCGCGCGTCGGGGCCACGGACGTGCTCCCTTTCATCCCCGTCAGCAATGTCACGATGGACGACTGCGTCGGCTTTGCGCACGCGGCCGGAAAGAGAATCTGGCAGGAGCTTGGAATTCCCGTCTACTTTTACGAGCGCGCGGCGCTGAACCCGGCGCGCGTCAACCTGGAGGACGTGCGGCGCAAGGGTTTCGAGGAGTTGCGCGCGCAGATTGCCGACCCGGCCTTTAACCGCGCGCCTGACCTTGGGGAGGCGCGCGTGCACGAGACGGCGGGCGCGTTGGTCGTCGGGGCGCGCCCCTTCCTCGTCGCCTACAACGTCAACTTGCAGACGGACGACATAGCGGTCGCGCGTAAAATAGCGCGCGCCGTGCGCGGGCGCGACGGCGGCCTGCGGTACCTCAAGGCGCTCGGCTTCACGCTCGACTCGCGCGGGCTGGTGCAGGTCTCCATGAACCTAGTTGATTACGAGAAGACGCAGCTCCATCACGCCTTCGAGGCTGTGCGGCGCGAGGCCGAACGCTTCGGCGTCTCCGTAGCTGGCAGCGAGATCGTCGGCCTCGTTCCGCAGGCCGCGCTTGATCGCTCTGCCGAGTACTTTCTACAAATCGAAAACTTCGCTCCCGGCCTCGTGCTGGAAAACAGAATCGCGGCGGCCTTCGCAGGCAAGGGCGAGCGCGAGACCGTCAAAGATTTCGTCGCGGAAGTAGCGAGCGGCGCTCCCGCTCCGGGCGGCGGGGCGGCCGCCGCGCACGCGGCGAGTCTGGGCGCGGCGCTCGGCGAGATGATCGCGCACCTGACCGAAGGGCGCGAAAAGTTCAAGGACGTGCAATCGGAAGTTCGGGACGTGCTAGCGGAGTTGACGCCCCTGCGCGCGCGGCTGGCGCGGGCGGCCACAGAGGACGCGGCCAGCTTCGAGCGCGTGATGGAAGCGCGCCGCCTGCCCGAAGCTACAGAGGGCGAAAGCCGCGAGCGTGCCAACAGAATCGAAGAAGCATTAAAGGGCGCGGCCACCATCCCGCTCGAAGTCGCTGGATGCGCCATGCAGGTCTTGGAGCTGCTCGAAACGCTCTCGGAGATAGGCAATCCCAACGCGCTCTCCGACGCAGCCACGGGCGCGCAGCTCGCAGTCGCAGCGATTACCTCTGCGCGCTACAATGTGCTCGTCAACGTCGCGGGCATAGAAGACGAAGAGTTCGCCGCAGAGCACCGTTCGCGCGCCGGTGATTTGCTGGAGCGCGCACGCGAGGTCGCGGCCCGCATCGAGGCGTCTTTGCTGGAATCAATCGGAAGCGAATAGAAAAAGCGGGAATTGAACGAGCGTGGGCACTAAAACCGAATCTTTAGAGAGCCGCCGGGTAAACGTCGGCAATCAGCTTTTTCATTACTGGGCTTCGGTCAACCCCTCCAACAAAAATCTTCCTCCCATCATTCTCGTACACGGACTCGGCGTCTCCAGCCGTTACATGATTCCGCTGGCCGAGCGGCTTGCGCCTGACAGAACCGTTTACGCCCCGGACCTCCCCGGCGTGGGGCGAAGTGACAAGCCCGCTCACCCGCTCAACATAGAGGAGCTGGCGGAGGCGCTCATCTCCTGGATGGAGGCGGTGGGGGTCGGGCGCGCGGTCCTGCTCGCCAACTCGATCGGCTGCCAGGTAGTAGTTGACCTGGCGCTCAGGCGTCCCGAACTGGTCGAACAACTGGTGCTGGTTTCGCCGACCGTGGATAGTAGAGCGCGAACGCCCTTTCGCTCGTTCGCGCGGCTGCTCCTGGACATCCCGCACGAGCGCCCTTCGCTCTGCTTCATAGCGCTTCTGGATTACCTGCAAGCCGGGGTGGGGCGCACCGCTCACACGTTCGGCTACGCCATTCAGGACAGGATTGAAGAGAAATTGCCGGGCCTCCGGCAGCCCGTCCTGGTCGTGCGCGGACGCCTCGACCCGGTAGTGCCGGAGCGCTGGGCCAAGGAGGTGAACCGCCTGTTGCCGGACGGACGGCTCATCGTCATCAGGAGCGCGGGCCACGCCGTCAACTACAACTCGCCGGAAGAAATGGCACAGGTCGTCAGGGATTTTCTTCGCGCCTGATGGGGTCGGCGTAGATGCCTGGCACGCTGTCGGGGATGATGGTCGCTCCGACCACGCGCTCGTAGAACTCTGTGGGACCCGCGCCGCCGATGATGCCGTAAGCGTAGCCCATCTCGCGCAGGCCCCAGAGCGCGGCGAGAAGGAGCGCGCGGCCCACGCCGCCTCCGCGTTCCTTAGCGGAGACTCCCATCGGCCCGAAGAAGGCGCGACGCGTGCACTCATAAGCGGCGAAGCCAACCACCTGCCTGTCACGAAGAGCTATGAGGACGGAGACGGGCTTGTTGCTGTAGCCGACGGAAATCTCGTCCGCCCAGCCCGCCTCGAAGTTCGCCAGAACGAAGTCGCGCACGACTGTTATCTCGTGCGGCTGCGCGCGCCGGATGACGATGCCCGACGCTCTCATTTCATTCAGCATTGCTTCGGGCGGCGCGAGCTTTAGCAGATTGACCAGCATGTCCGGCATGTTAATTCTGAATTAAGTAAGCAGTTTGAAAAGTCTGAGAAAGCCCCAACGGGGCGTCATATGATAGCCTGGAGCAACGCCCCAGGAACTTGGCACAGCATTCAACCTTAAGCCCTGAAAGGGCGGAATATGTATTTCGCCCTGTCAGGGCTTATCCCGATTGGCGACCTGTTACCAGGGGCGTTGCCCCAGGCTTCAATATTGCGCCCCTTCGGGGCTTTTTCAAACAGACTTTTAGGAACCGATCCTGATGATCTCGTCACGCAGTCTGGGGTGGCGTTGAAGGAGTCGCACGTAGCGCGATTCGTCCGCGCCCGCCTTGGCACGAATGATGCTCGCGATTGATTCTTTCTCTTCCTTCGTCCAGCGCGAAAGGTCCGGAATCAGCGCCAGGACGACCGCGAAGTCCGCGAACGCGCGGCGCTCCGCCTCCTTCCAATTCTTCACCCGAACGCCCAGAGCGCGTGCGATTCTCTCGACACAAGCGCGGCGCATCCTTATAGCGTCGCCATTGAAATGGCTAGCCATTCGTCGCTGGACGGCGAGGCCGACGTTGCGTATACGAAAACGATCCCAGCGGCCAAGGGCCTCTGGCGTGGTGTCCAGAATCATGTGCCCTTCCGCGAGCGAGCGCAAAATTCCGTGCGGCGTGCGGTAGGCCGGGCGCTTTGCGAGCCTGCGCTCTTCGCCTTCTAGAATCTTCGCTACACGGGAGAGCGTCGGGCGAAAGCCCAGCTTGCGATAGAACCAGAACGCGCCCGACTCTATGCCTTCTTCGTTCTCGTGGCCCACCTGGTAGGGGTCTATGGAGAACGCGCTGACCCCTAGCAGTTGCCGGAGAAGTTTGAGCACGCGCGCGTAAATCCAGGCCGACTCGCCTTCGCGGAAAGTGTAGTAGAGGTTGAAGCCGACCTCCATGCGCTCGAAGAGAGAGAGCGTCTCGACGTAGCAGACCGCGACGCCGTTCTTAAAAATCAACCCGGCGTGATACGCGCGCAGGGGCAGTCGCCGCTCGGGCGGCACGCCCACCAGAAAGATTTCGACGCCGCGCCCGAGGTCCGCCCTGATGACTCGCGCCGCGTCGCCGTGCGTGAAGCCGTAAAGCTCCCGGTAGCGTACTGTCGAAGTCTCGCGCGCCAAATCCAGAACGGCCTGACCCTCCGTGCGCGTCAATTTTTCCGGGCGCAGGGGAGGGCCGCCGAACTCGCGCTCGAACGAAACGTCGCGGCGGGCTAGGAGCGGCCCGGCGTGATAGAAGACTTCGCGCACGGGGCGCTTCATGAGCGTCCTCGTTGCTCGGGAATTGCCTAGGTCCCAGCGCACGTAGAGCTTCAAGGATTCGTAAAGCTCCGCCTTCTCCTTTTCCGAAAGCGGCCACCTCTCGAAGCATTCGATCAGCCACGCCAGCTCGCCGCGTGCGCGCCCCCTGGCCGCGCGAATCCAATCCGGGTACGGGACGTTCGCTTCCACCAGCGCGTCCTCTTCTAGAAGCGGCAGGAATCTAGGCAGGGTGGCGGCCAGACGATACTCGTCCTCGTGCGCCGCCCAATCAATCGAAACGTGTGAGGGGTCGCGACGGATGAGCCAGCGCGTTATCTGGTAGCTGAAAGTGTCCTCGACAAACGTCCCGGCTATTCCTGAGACCTCCCCCGCTTCCAGGGGTGAAAGGTCCGCGCCCTGCTCTTCGAGCGCGCGAACGCGCCGAGCAAAAGTATTGAGAATCTTTTCCACGCGCTTGAGGACCCGTGCGTTTTGCGGATAGGCGCGCATGAAGAGCAGGATTTCGTGAAAGCGCACGAGCGGGTTTGCGTCCGTGAATCGCTGACGTTCGAGCCGCGCCAGGACTTTCAGGGCGAGCGCGGGCGAGTGCTCGTCGAAGCGCCGTTTCAATTCGTCCAGCCGGATGAGAAGTCTTTCGAGTGTGGTTGAAGGCACGGGTTCAATTCGGAAGATGTGGTTGATAGAGCGTGAAAGCTTCTATGCTAACGGCGCGATGAAGTCAACACTTTCAGGCACGACCCTTTCTCTTAATCGTCGCGTCGCGGATGTCTCGCTCCGCGCCCGGCCTTTGCGGAGGGTCGCTCATGTCTGCCTCCTCTTCAAACCGCAGGTAGGCGGCGCTGCTCATCGGCGCTTCACCTTCCAGGGCGCGCGCCGCGATGATTCCTCCCCAGACGGCGACAAAGCCTATGACGACGCTCAGCACCACGTTCAAGAGCGCCAGCACGAGGTGGCGCTCCTCCACCAGCCGCGCCGTTTCATACTCGAAGGTGGAAAAGGTCGTGTATGCGCCGACGAAGCCGACGGCGATGGCGAGACGCAAGTGCTGGCTGAGCGAGACGCGCTCGGCGACGATGGTCAGAAAGAAGCCGATGATGAACGAGCCCGTGATGTTGATGACGAACGTCGCGAAGGGAAACGACCCTGCAAAGCGCGAGAGCGCCGAGCCGCCCAGGTAATAACGCAGCATCCCGCCGAAGGCGCTGCCGACGGCCACGGCCAGGTATTTCGAGAGAGTCTCCATTTTCGGCCTTCCTTCCGAAACCTCCTTCGGAAATCCCTACAGGCGTCTTTTGAAGAAGGAGGCGATCTTCCAGCCGTCCAGGTATTTCCACGGCGTCTCGCCGCTCGTGTAATGACCGCAGGGGAGCCAGGCGACGTCGAGCGGGATGTCTTGACGACGGGCTTCCGCTATCACGTCACGCGAAAGGTTGACCGGGAAGGTCAGGTCGTAGCGCGCCGCTATGAAGCGCATGGGGCGCTCGCGCATCTCTTTGAGTCGAGTGATGAAAGGCATGGGACTTATCGGCAGCCAGTACTCGCGCAGCTCTTCGAGCGTCAATTCGTCCCCGAACCCCTCGCGCACGTGTCGCGTCGAGAGGCCATGCCAGACAACGTCCGCGAAATAGCCAGAGACGTGATTGAAGACGCCCGCGTCAATCCGCTCGTCGTGCGCGAAGGCCAGGAAGGCCGTACACGACCCGATGCTCGTGCCCATGATGCCGATGGGGCCGTAGCCGCCCTCTTCAATCAGCCAGGTGACGGCGGCGCGCGCGTCCAGGACCGCCTGGCGCACCGACTGAATCGTGCGCCCGACGTTGGAGCCGACAAGGTAATCCGCGCGTTCCAGCTCCACCGGGCGGCGCTCTTCGTGGTAGGGAAGCGTCAGGCGCAAGGCCGAGATGCCCAGGCGATTGAAGACACGGCACAGGTCCACGTGGCTGGAGGCTTGAGCGTTCCACTGCGGAAGCAGCACGACGGCCGGGCGGCGACCGTCATCTTTGCCCTTCTCCTTCGTCTTCGCCGGGAAGAAGCGCGCGCGGACTGTGTTGTTCTCCACGGAAGGAGTGCGGACGACGCTCGTCCACGTCAAACTCTCGCCCGCGAGTTGATAGTCCGTGACGCGCGGCAGATGATAGAACTCTTCGCTTCGGCGCATCACGTCCAGCGTGTGCTGCCGGAAGAGGTGGCGCGGGTCGTCGCCGTTGACGTGTTCTTTGATGAAGGATGCGCCCCACTCGAACGGGCGCACTATTCTGTTTGTGTCGCGCTCCGCGTGCCGTCTTTCGCGCGTGTGAATTAAGCGTCCGAGCAAATTCTTTCCCTACCCTCGCAAACTTCCTCTACCGGAGAAAGAGAGGATGATAGGGGTTGGCACAGGCAAAATCAAAGGGGGCTGCCCACGTGCAGCCCCCTTCCTAGTCTTTTCTGTTCGAGGACAAACTACTGCGTGACGTTGAGCGCCGTGTCGTCAATGACGAACGACGTTTGTAATGAGCTGTCCTCGGTCCCGTTGAAGTAGATACGTATGGTCTGCCCCCTGTAGGCGAGCAGGTTGAAAGACCTGAGCACGTAGGCCGACGAGGCGTTGAGGTTCGAGTAGGTGGCGAGCGTCGCGATCAGGTTGCCGCTCGCATCACGAAGCTGAACGTTCAGTTTATCGTAGGCCACCGAAGTGGTCGTCTCCGCCGTGTCGATCCTCAGATAGAAGCTCAAGGTAGCGGCCGTGGCGTTCGACGGAATCGTCACCTGCTGGTAAAGGAAGTCCGTGTGGGTCGTGCCGTAGCCGTTGAGCCAAGCGTACCAGAAACCCGTGCGTGCGGGCCGCGACGACGAGTTGGTGATGACGCCGCTGCTCGTGGTCCAGGAGACGTTGCCGGACTCGAACCCTGGGTTGGCCAGAAGCTGCGAGCCTGTCGGAGGAGGCGTGGGCGTCGGGGTCGGGGTGGGCGTCGGCGTTGTGCCAAACAACGAGTAGAGCAGGCGGTTGGGCGAGCCCGTGCCCGGACTAATCACCTTGTTGGGCGTCGAGTTGTTGATGATCGCGGTTGCGACCGCAGACGGCGAGGCCGTCGGATTGGCTTGCAGGTAGAGCGCAGCAACGCCCGTGACGTGCGGCGTTGCCATGGAAGTGCCGCTGATGGTGTTGGTCGCCGTCGTGCTCGTGTCCCACGAAGAGGTGATGTTGACGCCCGGCCCGAAAATGTCCAGGCAGGTGCCGTAGTTGGAGAACGAAGCCTTCCTGTCGGAGCTATCGGTCGCGCCGACCGTAATCGCGCTGGCGACGCGCGCGGGCGAGTAGTTGCAGGCGTTCTGCGGATTGCCGAAGGTGTCGCCGTTGCCCGCCGCGACGGCAAAAGTCACACCGTCGTTAATCGAATTGGTGACGGCCGTGTCGAGAGCTGAAGAGGCTCCGCCGCCGAGGCTCATGTTCGCGACCGCAGCCTGTCCGGCCTGATGGTCCGAAGCCACCCAGTCAACGCCGGCAATCACTCCGGAGTTGGTCCCGTTGCCGGAGCAATCGAGGACGCGCACCGGAACGAGCGTGACGCCTTTGGCTACGCCGTAGGTGCTGCCGCCGACCGTGCCGGAGACGTGCGTGCCGTGCCCGTTACAGTCGGTCGTGCCGTTGCCGTCCGTAATCGCCGTGAAGCCCGGCGCGACGCGCCCGCCAAACTCCGTGTGGGACGCTAGAATGCCTGTGTCTATGATGTAAGCACGGACGCCGGCCCCCGTAGCGTTGTAGGTGTAGGTGCCGTTCAAGGGCAGGTCGCGCTGGTCTATGCGGTCGAGGCCCCACGTGGCCCCGGTCTGAGTCGCTTCGAGAGCGACGACCTGATCCTGCTCGACGTAAGCGACCGTCGGGTCGAGCGCAAGTTTCTGCGCTTTCTTCTCAGAGATGTGAAGGGAGAAACCTTTGAGGGCTCGCCTGTAAATGTGTTTTCTGAATCCGCCGTGGACGGCGATCAGGTTGCCGGAAGCGTTGTCGGCGTCCAACACGTCGTCGTTGAAGACGACGATGTATTCGTCCTTAATGCCCTTGCCTTCGGGGGCGCGCCGGAACTTGGCTTCCCTTTTCGGTGAAGGATTGGCCGCGCCGACTGCCTTGTCCAATTTAGTCTGGCCCAGACCCTGTCCCTGATCCTGGCCTTTAACGAGTGGTAAAAAAATAGCGACCGCGATGGCGGCGGCCGTCAATAGCGTCGTGAGTTTTTTCATCTGTCCTCCTAACAAGGTGAGCTGCGGGTGATGTTGAAGAGACCAATAAGCGTGAGAGTGGTCTCAGTTGCGGGGCGATGAAGACGTAAGACGAATGACTACTTGGCACAGAATTATGGCTACATGATGAGGACAGAGCTTCAGCTATGTGGATAGCAGCTCGGACCCTTCTGATTGTTAACGTTTTTGGCCTGCCGCCGGACGGATTAGCGATTAACTTTTGGCGAAGAGTGAGATGCTCGCCATCCGGGGAACATACCAACGAGACTGACGCGACTCGGGGGAACGGTGAGTATAACTCATCTCCCCCACCTCTGCGCAAGTGTCCGGCAAATCAGCGCGGAAATGTAATCAAAGCGCAACGAAGCCCGGAGGTGGTGGAAATCTCTTCGACCACCGGGGCGTAAATTTATTTCCGGCCCATTCGCTTTATGATAAACTCCACATCTTCTTGACGGGCGTTCGCTTCCGCCCAGGGCCGTAAATTTAGTTAATCTGTTCTGAAAGCTCGTTGTGCCCAGAATCATGACAGGTTTTCACTCTTGCCCGAATTCTACCTCTGCCAACAAGAAGTTCCTGCCTAAATTTTTGAGGTTGAAAGATAACTATGCCGCTAGATTCGCGCTTGATGCCGCTTCCCAGCGAGTCGGAAAGTTCTCTCTCGGACGTCTCTCAAAGGATGTCACTCATCGAACCCATCTCCCGCGAGCGGGTCAGCCCGCGCGAGTACCTGGACGCCCTGCTCAAACGCAAATGGCTGATTGCCGGGATCGTCCTCCTGACCACCTTGCTCGTCGCCCTGCACATGTACCGGCTGCCCTCCGTTTACGAGGCGCGGACGACCATCCGCATAGACCCGAGGAATGAGAGTTTTCTGCGCGCGCAAGACATAGTGATTAATACCGGGAGCGACCCGGCCTACAAGCAGACGCAGCTCAGGCTGCTGGAAAACCCGCAGCTCATGCGCCAATTGGCCCTGACCCTGGACCTCCCGCACACCCCCGAATTCCTGGGCCAGACTTCCCCGCAGGCACCCGTGAAGAAGACTCTGCCCACTGTGACGGGAGAGACGGCCGAAGATCTCACGGCGGAACAGCGCGCGGAACTTGCGCCCTACGTGAACGCTCTGCTGGCGAACCTCTCTTTGGAGCCGGTCATCGGGACGAACCTGGTCAACATACGGTTCCAGCACGCGAACCCGGCGCTGGCCATGAAAGTGACGGACACGCTGGCGCGCCTGTTCATAGAGAACGACACTCGCCAGGAGACGCTCGGCGCGAAGAACGCGGAGATGCAGCTCGCTCGCCAGCTTGCCGACCTACAGGCCGGAATCAAGAAGCAGGAGGACGAGCGCCTCGCATACATCCAGAGCAACGCCCTGCCGCTCAGCGAGGGGAAGGGGCAGAACCTGACGGCCGAGCGGCTCGCGACTCTGAGCAGCGAATTGCTGGCCGCCGAGAACGAGCGCCGCAATTTTCAGACGGCGTATGAGGCCGCACGACGCTCGACAAATCCCTGGACCATTCCACAAATTCAGGAGAACAAGGACGTGCAGGAGCTGCGCGTGCAGATCAGGGGGCTTGAGCGCAGGCTCGCCGTGCTGCTCACCAAGTACACGTCCGAGTGGCCCGAGGTGATACAGGTCCAGGAGGAACTCAAGCGGCTCAAACACGACTTGGAAGAATCGCCGCAGGAGATTATCACGGCGATGCGGCTGCGCTACGAGACGGCGCTGGCGCGCGAGCAGGAGTTGAGGCGGACCTATCTTAAAGAGCACGGGACGGCCAATCAGCAGAGCGTGGCCGGAATGCAGTTAAGTGATTTCAACCAGAAGCTGGAGACGGACAAACAGCTCTTCAACACGCTCTTCCAGCGACAGAAGGAGCTGGAGATAAATTCGAGCAGCAGGTCGGACAGCGTCAGCATAGAGACCCCCAGCGAGCTGCCGCTGACGCCCATCGGCCCTGCACGGGTCAGAAACATCTTCATCTCGTTCTTCTTTTCCCTGGGGGCAGGGGTCGGGCTCGCCCTCCTGCTACACAGGTTCGACGGCGCTGTCGTCTCGGCGGACGAAGCGACCTTCTACACGCAACTCCCCATCCTGGCCGTGGTCCCTGCCTCGCGCAAGCGGCTGCTGCTGCCCCTGAGAAGGAAGGAAGCGATTGACGCTCGGGGCGATTCCCCGCAGCTCGCCTTAATCGAGGACGGGCGCTCTCCCGTT
>DATEMM010000098.1:0-3764 GCA_035275605.1 Pyrinomonadaceae bacterium | reverse complement strand
TCTTGAGGTCGGCTGTTGAGTTCGATTTGAGAAAGGCTCTGAGCTTCGCCGCCCAGATTTCCAGGCAGTCGAATCCGGCGGCGCTCGCCGCGCGGATGTCCGTCGCGAGGTCGGCGCGCATCGTGGTCGCGCCGTTCAGTGCCAGTTTCATCTTTCGCCCCTCTGTGTCTCTGTGGCTAATTCTTATACCCGTTCCGGTTCATTCTATCCCAAAGCCTCGCCCGATTCCGCGTCGAAAAAAGCTGCCCTCTCCAGCTCGAAGCTGACACGAACGGGCGTGTCCTCCGGAGCGCGAAAGTCCGCGGGCGCGCGCGCGATGATCTTCTCCCCGCCTGGCAATCGCAGGAAGACGAATGTCTCGTTGCCCATCAACTCCGTCACGTAGACGTTCGCGGGCGTCGAGCCGTCACGCGCCCCAGTGGAAACCTGCACGTGCTCGGGCCGTATGCCGAGCGTGACCGCCAGGTGCCCGCGCGTCCTATCGAGTTGAGCTTCCGTCAAAGGGAGGATTAATTGCCCGCTCGTGAACGCGCGCCCGCCCTCGTCAACCTGCCCTTCGATGAAATTCATGCTCGGGCTGCCGACGAACTCCGCGACGAAGCGATTGGCCGGGCGGTTGTAGATGTTCATAGGCGTGTCGAACTGCTGTAGACGCCCGGCGCGCATCACCGCCACTCTGTGCGCGAGCGTCATAGCCTCCGACTGGTCGTGCGTCACGTAGACGGTCGTTGTGCCAAGCTCATGTTGCAGTCGTTTCAGCTCGCCGCGCATCTGTACGCGAAGCCTGGCGTCCAGATTCGAGAGCGGCTCGTCCATCAGGTAAACGCGCGGCTCGCGGACGATGGCGCGGGCCAGTGCCACTCGCTGGCGCTCGCCGCCCGAAAGATCGCGCGGCCTGCGCTCAAGCAATCCGCTGATCTCAAGCATCGACGCGACCTCGCGAACGCGCCGCTTCGTCTCTTCGCGATTCGTTTTCCGCACGCGCAAGGGGTAGGCTATGTTTTCGGCAATCGTCATGTGCGGGTAGAGCGCGTAGGACTGAAAGACCATCGCTATGTCGCGCGCCTGCGTCGGAAGATCGTTGACGCGCTCACTCCCTATGAGGATGTCGCCAGACGTCACATCTTCCAGCCCGGCGAGCATCCTCAAGGTCGTAGTCTTTCCGCACCCGGAAGGCCCGAGCAGGACGACGAACTCGCCCTCCTCCGTCGAGAGCGTCAAATCGTCAACCACGACCGCCGAGCCGAAGCTCTTGGTCACGTTTATGAACTGGACGTTCACCCTTTGACGGCTCCCATTGATAGCCCGCGCACGAGGTAACGCTGCACGGCCAGCGCGAAAATCAGTATCGGAATCATCGCCACGACCCCGGCGGCGCTCATCACGCCCCACTCTATCTCGTATTGCGTGACGCGGCCCGCGATGCCGACAGGAAGCGTCATCGAACGGTCCGTCTGTGTCAGCGTCAGCGCGAACAGAAATTCGTTCCAGGAGATAATCAGGCAAAAGACCGCCGTGGCGGCCAGGCCCGGCGAGACGAGCGGCAGCACGACGCGGCGCAGAGCGCCCAGGCGCGAGTCGCCGTCAACGCGCGCGGCCTCCTCCATCTCGCGCGGTATCTCGTTAAAGAACCCGCGCATCATCCAGACTACGAAGGGAAGATTGAAGGCCGTGTAGACGATGACGAGCGAGGCCAAGGTGTCCAGCAGGTTCAAGTCGCTCATCAGGAGAAAGAGCGGGACGGCCGTGACGATCGGCGGGAACATGCGCGTCGAGAGTATCCAGAGCGCGAGCCGCGTGTTGAGCTTAGCGGGAAGGCGAAACCGGGCCAGCCCGTAAGCGGCGAGCGTCCCCAAAATCAGCGCGCAAAGCGTAGAGACGACGGCCACAATCGCGCTCGTCAAAAGATACTGGCCGAAGGAACGCTCCAGAAAGGCGTCCGCGTAGTGCGCGAGCGTCGGCTTGAAGACGAACCACTTGGGCGGCACGGCGAATTGATCCACCTCATGTTTAAGCGAGATGGTCATCATCCAGTAGACCGGCAGCAAGGCCCACAGCACGGCCAGCACGACCAGCACGTACTTCATCACCCGGCCCCTGGCCTCTGTCCCACGGCCCCCCTCTCTCATGCCGCCTCCTGTCCTTTGAGCAGGCGTATGTAAGCGAGGCTGATGAAGTTCGTCAGAAGCAGCAGGACGAAGGACATCGCCGCCGCGTAGCCGAAGTCGCCGAAGCGAAAGGCCGTGCGGTGTATGTAAAGGCTAATGGTCTCGGTGGCGGAGCCTGGGCCGCCCTCCGTCAGGATGAAAATCTGGTCGAAGACGCGCAGCAAATCCATAGTCCTCAGCAGGAGCGCAATCAGGATGGCGGGCTTGAGCAGCGGCAGCGTGACGTGACGAAAAGTCTGCCAAGGGCTTGAGCCGTCAATCAGCGCGGCCTCGTAAGGCTCCTGCGGGATGGCTTGCAGGCCCGCCAGCAGGATGAGGAACATGAAAGGCGTCCACTGCCAGATGTCCACTAGGATGACCGAGGCGAAGGCGAGCGTCGGGTGCGCCGTCCAGGTCAGCGCCTCTGTGTTCGCGCCGAAACCTTGCAGCGTCCCGTTGACGGCCCCGAAGGTGGGGTTAAGCATCAAGCGCCAGACGACGCCGACGACCACGGGCGGCAGCATCATCGGGACGAGCAGCGCCGCGCGAAAGAAACTGCGCCCGCGCATCTCCCTGTTCAGGAGCACGGCGAGCCCGAGCCCCAGCAGGAATTCAACGGTGAGGGCGATGATTGCATAAACGAGAGTGTGTGCCAGCGCCGCCTGGAAAAAATCGTCCCGCAGGAGGCGCGCGAAGTTTTGAAGCGTCCAGGCTGTGCCAGCTTCCGTTTGCAGGCTGACCTTCACCGCGTAGATGAGCGGGTAGATGGAAAGGGCAAGCAGCACCGCGACGGTCGGCGCGACGAGAAGAAAGGGGAGCGCCCGCTCCTTCGTGTGCGAAGGATAAGCCGGGCCGGAGCGCGTGCGCGAAAAAAGTGAAGGCATGTTCGGACGTGACTGACCGCAGTACGTGTAACTTCCTTTAGTAGCGCTTCAATCCGAGGAAAAATTAACAGGGATAGACAGGATGAACAGGATAAAAAGCAAAAGCAGCGCCAATCACTTTCTTTTTCTTATCCTGTCTATCCTGTCCATCCTTGTTAATTCCTTCTTCGCCTCAAACTCAAACTCTATCATCTCTTCACTGACCGCGTTCGATAATCTCCGCGATCTTCGCGTTCGCCTGGTTCATGGCCTCTTCAGGTGAAAGCTCGCCGCCGTTGGCTTTCGAGAGATAGATACCGAAAGCGTTCTCGATCTCGTTCCACTGTGGCGTGCGCGGGCGCGGGCGCGAGTTTTCGAGCGAGCGTAGCTGCGCCGGGTAAGCTGGAAACCTGGCCAGCAGTTCCGCGTCCGTGAAGACGGATTTGCGCGTCGGCGGGTTGCCGCGAAGAGCCGAGCGCTTCATCTGCTCGGCGCTCGTCGCCCAGACCAGAAAATCGAAAGCGGCCTCCGCGTTCTTCGCGCCCTTCGGAATGGCTATCAGCCAGTTGCCTATTTCCGCGCGCCCTGGCTCTCTGGCACCTGGCATCACCGTGAACTCCATCTTGCCTATGACTTTCGATTTGGCCGGGTCGCCGAAGGAGCTGATCCACGCGGGCCAGTTGATGGACATCGCGGCGGTGCCCTGGAGCAGATGGGCCGAGACCTCGTCGGCGTTAAAACTCTGATAGCCGGG
>DATEMM010000097.1:0-16894 GCA_035275605.1 Pyrinomonadaceae bacterium | reverse complement strand
GACGACCTTGCTGTTGTCCAGGTCGCGCGCCGTCACGTCGAAGGCGATGCGGTTGTCTGTCCCTCTCACGACGACGCGGTCGTTGGCGTCATAGGTCAGCCAGTTGGAGAGGCGTGCGATGTTGCTGTCGGTCGCATCGTCGCCATCGACGTTCGAATCCTCCGGCTCGACCGCCGAGCGGAAGCTCACAGCGGGCGTGGCGTTGCCGTTCCAGACGTTGCCGCGCAGGACGTTGATAGTTGACTGGAGACCGGCCTCGGCCCCGTAGTAGGCCTGCATCTCGGCCGTCGAGTCAATCGAGGTGGTGGCCGACATGGTGGTCGTCAGAACCAGTGCGCCTCCCGCCGTCAGGAGCAGCATGGCGAGCAGGAGCGTGGACACCAGCGCGGCACCACGCTCGCCCTGGCGGCGTGCGGCAACCGTGCTTGCGGGCTCCGTGTACATCTTCATCTTAATCAACCTCGCGGCTTAAAAGGTGGCGGATATGTTTTAGTATTCGTAGAGGTTCGCGTTGCGCAGGGTCACGTCCGAGACTAACAGCGTCTTTGACGCCGGCTGGTAGCCGGGCGAATCCGGCTTGCCTTCTGCGGGCAGTTCGACGCAGAGGGCTATCACGACGTATTCCGCGTTGGCGATGTTCGCGCCGGTCAGCTTGTTCGTCCCGGCGGGCGTGGTGATGGGGGTCGTGCAATCCCCGGTCGTGTAATCCACGCGCTGCGCGTAGTAGTAAATCCCCAGCGAAGTGATGCGATTGGCCAGCACCGTCGTCTGGAGCCCGGCCGCGCCGTTCGCGTCGTAGCGCACAAGGTACTGCGAGTTGTCGGCCAGGAAGAACTTCACGTCCTCGCCCGCTTCCGTCACGCCGTTGTCCACCTCTCCTGTGTACTTGTTGAGATTGGCGAGGACGCGTATGGACTTGTCGTTGTTGGAATCCTGCCAGACGACGCCGTTGGTCTTCATGCGAAAGCCTGAGTTGGCGACCTCGCGCGACATCAGGTTGAGAGCACGCTGCGAATCGGCCAGCGCCTCGGTCCGCCGGTTCTCACGCGCCCGCACGTTTAACGAGCGGGCGATCATCGTGGAGGCTATGCCCATGATGACGACGGTGACGCCCATCGCAATGATGAGCTCGATTAACGAGAACCCGGCCTCGCCGTTGTGGTTGGTCTTTCGCTCGCGCATCCTTATCCTTCCTCTCAAACTCTCTGCAAAAGGTGCCGCCGGAAAATTTTAGTTGCGATGAGGCCCGACGCGATTGAGTGTGCGGGTTGTGGTCAGCGACACGGAGGAGAAGACCGTGTTGACCCGGTTGAATTCCGGCCCGGCCCCGATGGGTCGCACCTGGACGGTGATGACCTTCAACGTCGCCGGAATCGCGTTCGAGGTGGTCGTGTCCTCCGTGTCCGTGTCAACGTCTGTGATGGTGGTCGTCACCTGGTAGGGACGGCCGCCGCTCGACGCGGTTTCGGTAACGCCCTGCGCGCTCGTCGCCATCAACCCGCCATTGGGATAGGAGTAGGCAGTTGTCCTGGCCGTCTCGTCCAGGGGCATATTGCGCAGCCACTCCATGCGCTTCTGCGCGACGGCCATAGAGAGCTGGCGGTCGCCTGCCCCTATGCTGTTACTCGCCGCGAAGAAGAAGAGCGACGCCGCGCCGAGCCCGACGATGAGCATGATGACCAGGGCGATGGCCGTTTCAATCAGGGTGAAGCCGCGCTCGGAGGAGCGATTCGCAGGGGCTGCGGCGCGCGGGCGAAACTTTTCTGTGTGCTGATTCATCTATAGCTTTCCTCCGCCCTTAGTTCACACTGATGGGGACGGTGACAGACCCGCAGTTCGGGCTGCTCGAAAAAGTTACCGACCCGTCCTGTTTCTTGACCGTCAGGCTGAAGCTGGCCGTGCCGCTCGTAGACAGGGTGCGACTCGACGGCGAGATTTGAAGCTGCCCGGAGTTGCTGACGGACGCGCTGATCGTGTTGCTGGAGGTCGAGTTACTCAGCGTGACGTTGATCGTCGCGCCGCCGTTCTCCGAAAGGCTCAGCGTCGTCGGGCTGACGGAGAGAGTGCAGGGCGCAGGCGTCGGCGTAGGCGTTGGCGTCGGTGTAGGCGTAGGAGTTGGTGTCGGCGTCGGCGTCGGCGTCGGAGTGGGCGTCGGGGTCGGATTCGAGCTCGACGGGGTCGGCGTTGGCGTCGGTGTGGGGGTCGGTGTCGGCGTCGGCGTCGGCGTTGTGGACGAGTGCGGGTCCGGAGTGGGCGTGGGCGTAGTCTCTGCGGCCGACGCGTCGTAGGCCGGGTCGTCCACTATCACGTCCCCGGACACGCTGTTATTGTTGAGGGTCACGTCCGGCACATCGCTATCCTGAAAGACGTCCGTGTTGAGTGTAATGTCGCCGGAGCCCGTGATGTTGATGTTGCTGGTGCTGCCCCGCTCGTTAATCAGGCCGATGGAGACCTCGCCCGAGGTCCGCCCGCGCCAGTCGAACGTGATGGTGTGTGCGACGCCGAGGAACGTGACGTCCGTTTGCAGGCTCACCGTGCGCGGCGCGTCAATCACTCCGTCCTTATCAAAATCCATCGTCACGATGTAAGTATTGCTGCCCGCCGCAGAGGTCGAAATGGTCGCCCTCAAGTCCGGGTCCCCCGCGTTCACGGGCGCGGAGACGTGGCGGCGGATTGAGTCCGCACGGGCCTGCTCCAGGTAGGCGGCCAACTCGCGTTCGGAGGCGGAGAGACGCATGGCCGAGCGCGCGCGCCCGATGCCCATCACTGCGAAGGTCGAGACGATGGTGATGATCGCCAGCGTGATCAGCAGTTGCAGGAGTGAAAACCCGGACTCGCCCCTCTGCTTCGCTTGAGAGCTCGCCGGGTTACGTCTCATTCGTCTTAGCATCTCCGTCTCCATTAAGGCTTCGTTCAATCTCAGATTCACATGGTCAACAAAGACCTGTGCCCACACGAACAGGGCAACAGGTATGCCATGTCCTTCATTGTCGAAAACAGCGCGGTTATCTGTGTCTGGGCCAGCGACGAGAGCCCTTGGACGTAACTTTCAGTGACAGAGTGTGAAGTGCACTCCATACCCGTAGACCATCCGCTCAACCTGCTGCCTGTGCCAGCGAGGCAGCCGTTTCGGTGGTCGAGAGGCTCGTGGAAACGCCAGTTGTTTACAGGGAAAGTACGCGTTTTCCAGTTCTCTAAGGCAGTAAGAAGTGGGCCAAAGGGCGAGAGGTCCGGCGCGAGGTGATGGATTGAATTAGCGGGCGGCTCACCATTTGCTGTGTGGGCGGCGGGCGCGAACCTCTTGCGCCCGGCCGATTCTGTCGGCCACCCGGAGCAGAAACGGGGCCGTCAATTCCCGGAGACGTGCCTGAAAGGTGAGCGGTGCGGCGTGAACCTTTCGGCAAGCGAGCAAAGGGAGACGCCCGTGAGCTGTGCCCAACCCTTCAACCACGAGATCGTCCCCTCGCGCGCGACTCCGCACGTTGCGCGCGGGTGGGGCGCAAAGCGCTCCGGCGACTCTCAGGCCGCCGGAGCGCCTTTAAGTAAAGGCAGAATTCAGGAGTCAGAATTCAGAAGCCAGAACAAGAGGCAGTCAATGCCTTTCATTCTGGCTCCTGAATTCCGGATTCTGGATTCTGCCTTTCGTTATTGGTCTCCAGGCTCGTACTCGTCTGCGCGCGCAGGTAACTGGTGAAGCTGCGTCGAGGCCAGGCGCAGGTTGAGCGAGAGCGGGCTGTACTTGAAAGGGGCCGGGCCGCCGCGCGCGTTCTGAAACTGCGCGACGAGAGCGTCCTGGCTCTGACGGAAACGCCAGACGTTGCCGCGCTGGTTGAAGATGACGAAGAGCAGGGTCTCGCCGCTGCGGGCGCGCATCTGCCCGACGAGCGCGCTGACGCCGCCGTCGGTTCGGATGAGCGTGCCGGTCTTGGCGATGACGCTGCCGCGCGACTGGTCGAAGGTGTAGCGCTTTTCCAGCGTGCCGGGGTCAACGCCCGCGACCGGCATGATGTCTGCCGGCGACAGTTTGTTCGCGGCCAGCTCGTCGCGGAGCGCGCGGAAAATCTTCATCATCGCGCGCGGGGTGACGCGGTTCACGCCCAGCCCACTCGTCGAGGCCAGCTTAATCTCTCCCTGGGCCAGCCCCAGCTCCTGCGTCAGGAAGCGCTGGACGCCGGCCGCACCGCCGAGCGTGTCGCCGATGCGCTCGGCCATAAAATTGTTCGAGTAACAGAGCAGCACCTTGAGCACGTCCACCAGCTTGCTCGAACGATGAATGAGGAGCGTGCGCGCGCCTGCCGGCACTGAGTCAACGTAAACCGCGCCCATCACGGCGACGCTCGGGGAGCTTTGCAAACTCTCCTTATCCCCGACAATGGAGCGCTCTTCGTACCAGGCGCGGGAGGCCGCGGCCGGGCGACGCGACGCGTCGAGCGTGTCGTAGAACTGGTTGCCGGAACGCTGCGATGACCAGTCGAAGTTCATAGTGAAGCCGGGCGCGACGATTAAATCGCCTGTGACGACGCGGACGCCCTGCTTGTTCAGCTCGCGCGCGATCATCACGGCGTGCTCGTAGTGGAAAGACGGGTCGCGGCCCGAGACGATCAGGTCGCCAGTGATTGTGCCGGTCGCCGGGTCGAACGTGCCGTTCGTCCAGACAGCGGTCGAGAAGCGATGGTTGATGCCGAAATTCTTGAGCGCGGCTAGGGCCGTTCCCAATTTGACGGCCGAGGCAGGATTGAAACCCTGGTCCGCCTCCTGTTCGGCGACGACTTTCCCATCGAGCGATTCGACGAGCAGTCCCTGGATGCGTATGACTGGTTCGGGCGGCGGGACGATGTCTGGCGCGGGCTGCGCGGTTGTCGTCGTCCCTGGCTGCGCGGGGGCAGCGCCGGGCTGCGGCGTCGGCGGCTGCGTGACCGGGCGCGTCAGCACGGTCGGGCGCGTGTAGTTGGGCGTGGGCTGCTCGCCCGTCTGTGTTTGGGCAAAGAGACTCGCCGGCGCGATTGCTAGTAAAGTGAGGAGAGAGAGGATGGCACTGATTCTGGACCTGCCTGGTAATCTAATCATTCTTTCCTCCATCAACCGCCCCCTCGTTCGGGCGACGCATCTTAACACGACTGCGCGCCTTTCTCGATTCAAAAAATTTCTTTCGGTCGGAAGGGTTGACGCGCCCCTTTGATGACTTTTGCCACGCCGGGGGATGCACGTGCCCCTCCGGTTGAAAACAATCAATCCGCCCCTCATCCCAGACTTCGTTGACAAGGGCGGAAACGCGCTCATAAAATCTTCAAGAGCATTTGAACCGGCAGACCTAGTGCGACGAGACAACCAACCCGTCACCATTGAAAACATAAAGGCTGCGCGCAAGGCGCGCGAGCGGGAGATTCGCGCGCGACTCGCGGAGTTCCGCGACGTGTGGGAGAAGGGCACGGACGAGCGGCTCTGGGAAGAGCTGGTCTACTGCATCTTCACCGCCGGCGCGTCGGCCCGCATGGGCCTGCGCTCCGTAGAGGCCATCAGGCATCTCCTCCTTGAAGGCAGCCGTGAAGAGATGACCGAAGCCATCACGCGTGCTGGCGCACATCGCTACCCGGCGGCGCGCCCCGGCTACATCGTCGTGACGCGCGAGTACCTGCGCGAAGATTGCGGGATGCGCCTGCGCGAGCGGCTGACGGGTTTCACTGACCCGGTTGAGCGGCGCGACTGGCTGGCGCGCAACCGCCAAATCAAGGGCCTCGGCTACAAGGAGGCCAGCCACTTCCTGCGTAACGTGGGCTTGCGCGGCTACGCGATTCTTGACAAGCACATCCTGCGGAGTCTGGCGGAAGTCGGAATCGTCGAATCAGCGGAACCACCGCCGACGCGCGCTCGTTATCTGGAGACAGAAGAACGACTGCGGCGCTTCGCCCGCGACATCCGAATTGACTTTGACGAACTAGACCTGGTCCTCTGGTCTATGAAGACCGGAGAAGTATTGAAATAAAGCAGAATTCAGAAGTCAGAATAAAAGGCGGAGAACCACTTTCAGTGATTTTCTTTTATTCTGGATTCTGACTCCTGACTCCTGCTCTCCAGAGGTTCCCCCATGCAAGTGAATAATCTGAGAAGAAGATTGGGCCGGGTGGCCGCTGGCACCCTGGCCGTCATCGCCGTTTGCGCCGCACTCTCGGAGAGCGCGATGGCCGCCCGCGCGTTCGCCGGAGATAAGGCGCGCACCCGTGCTGAGCGCGCTCTGCGCGAAGGCGAGTACGAGGCTGCCGAGGCGCTCTTTCGCGAGGTGCTGTCCAAAAACCCGCGCGACAACTCGGCGCGCCTGGGTTTGAGTTACGCCCTCCTCAAGCTGAGACGCCTGACCGACGCCTATGACCACGCGGCGCGCGTCATCGCTCTGGAGCCGCTCTCATCACGCGCGCACGCCCTGCTCGGCTCGGTCGTCCTCGCCAGCGGCGACTTCCGTATGTCGGTCGAGGAGTTCCGCACCGCGCTCAGCCTCAAGGATGATGAGGCGCTGGCGATTGCCGGGCTGGCGATGGTCGATTTCTACGAGAACCGTCTCCCGTCCAGCCTCGCGGGCCTGCGCCGCGCCGTCTTCTTAAACCCGAACGAGCCCGATTTCATCTTCAATCTGGCACAGGCCGCCGCACGCTCTGAGCGCTACAAGGAGGCCGCGGATTCCTACGAGCGGTTCCTGACCATCGCGCCGCGCACGGACGCGGATCGCCGCGCGCGCATTCGCGGCCTGATAGACTTCCTGCGCTACCTGGGCAACCAGAGCGGCCTCTACGCCATCAGCGGGGCGGGCCAGACCGCCGTCCCTTTTGACATGCCCAACAACCGGCCCATCCTCAACGTCCGCGTCAACGGAAGGAAAGAGCCACTGCGCTTCGTGCTGGACACGGGCTCGGGCATCTCCGTCATCTCCGATGAGACGGCGAAGCAACTGGGCCTCAAGGAGGTCGCGCGCGGCGGGATGGCCAGGGCCGTCGGCGGCAAATTCGAGATCGTTTACGGCTTCCTGGAGTCGATGGAACTGGGCGAAGTGAAGGTCGAGAATGTGCCGGTCTACATCCGGCGCTTCTTTAATGATGAGGTTCAGGTTGACGGCTACATCGGACTGGCGGCCATCAACAAGTACGTCATGACCGTTGACTACGGCGAGCGCGTCCTCTCGCTCAAGCGCCAGCGCTCAATGAACGACTCGGCGGCGCTCGTCTCCCCGGCCAGCATTGAGGTTCCGATTCGCACCACGTCGAGCGGCTTCCTGAGCGGTGAGGTCCACGTCGAGGGCGTCGGCAAGCCGCTCAACTTCATCATAGACACGGGCGCGAGCATCTCTGTCGTCTCCGAGAAGATGATGGAGCTTGACGAGATGCACGACTACAAGCACCCGACCCGGATGCGCGTCTACGGCGCGGCGGGCATCGCCGACGGCGTGCAGACCCTAGTGCTGCCGCGCGTTCTGCTCGGCTCGCAATCGCGCGAGAAGGTTGACGTCGCCGTCCTGGACCTGGAGCCGGTCAACGAGACTACGGGGTTCGTCCAATCGGGCATCATTGGCGGAAACTTCCTGCGCCACTTCCGCGTCGTCTTCGACTTCAGGAAATCCGTCATCTGGCTGGAGCCTCTGAAGGCCACCGCTTCCATCATCGACCGGACAAGGCCGGCCGGGGCCGAGACGATTGTCGCGCCGCTATGAAGCAGAGCCTTTACCTGGAGACTTCCGTCATCGGCGCTTACCTGGATAACGGCGAGCCGTTCCGCCGCGACCTGACGATTCGCTGGTGGGAGCACGAGATGCCAGAATACCGCGCTGTGATTTCGCCGCTCGTCATGCGCGAGCTGGAGCGCGTGCCGGAGCCGCACCGGACGGGTTACTTGAAACTCGCGGGCGCTCTGGCACAGGTCGAGCTGACGGACGAGGCCGCCATCCTCGCCGAAGGCTACATCACGCGCGGCATCTTTCATCGCAAGTACATCGCGGACGCGCTCCATGTGGCCGTTGCCTCATTTCATAAGATAGATTATTTAGTGACGTGGAACTTCGGCCACCTGGCCAACGTCAGGCGTCAGGCCCGCGTCCGCCTCTTCAACACGGCGGCAGGCTTTTTCGTCCCGATGATCGTGACGCCCGAGTTCCTGGTTTCGGAAGCGACGGAGACCGGCAAATCCTAAATCGTAAATTGTAAATAGAGAAAATAGGTTTTTTGCTATTTACGATTTGGGATTTACGATTTACGATTCACTTGTCATGTATCGCAAGCCTAGATTCCTGGAAATGCTGCACGCGATTCGTGAGGAGATGTCGCGCGAAGCGGATTACGACGTGGACCTGTTCACGGAGATGGTCCGCTCCGGCGCGCGCCCGGATCACGGAGCCGAGCGAAACATTCGCGGCTTCAGGAGCCGCGCGCCGCGCAAGGCGGCCACTTCGGAATCGACACCGCAACGTGGACGGCGCAAACGCGCTGCGCAATAATAAGGAAGTGATAATGGAACAGGGAGGAGATGTCAGATGCTGGATGCTAGATGTTAGTCAAAGCAGGTTGCCTTTAACTAACATCTAGCATCCAGCATCTAGCGTCTCTTCTTTGGCTGCTATCATTCGTCACTTAATTTCTTATGGATGTGACATTCGAGACCATCGGGTTGGAAGTGCCGAGCGAGAAGGCTTTTAACTATCTGGCCGAGCGCGCCGGCGATCAGGGCGAGCCGACGCAATTAACTCGTCGCGGCGCTGTGCTGCACGGGCGCTGCTGGAAACTCGGCGAGGGGCTGGAAGTCTGGACCGTGCTTTATGAGTCCGGCACAGGCGACATCTTCTACGCGGATTGCCGTCCGGGGTTCCGCGCACGCTATACGCAGCGCATCAGCCCCTGGGCGCTGACCGAATATGATGAAGAGGGCGAGGCTGTCGTCCACGGCTACTGCGACGGGACGGAGACGGACGTCCTTTTCGAGTTACAGAATCTGACGGAGGTCGGCCCCGGAGGCTTTCGCGCGCAGGAACTGCACGTCGGGCTCTGCGGCCTGGCCTACCGCGCGCGTGTTTGCAAGCGCCAGATGGACGCGCTCTGGCAGCCCTTGGAAAAGTCTGCCCCGGCGCGCGCCGCGCAGGAGAATGACTGGAACCTGACGGGCCGCGTCATCGCCTTCAAGCCGCTTCGCAATCCCTTGTCCGGCAGCGAGCTCTACTGGATTTACCTGGACCTCGAACGGCTCAAGCTCGAAGTGCTCGTCAACCGCCGGGCGCTGCGCGGCGACCGGCTCACCGTCGGCGCGACTCTTTCCGCGGAGGTCTGGTTGCAGGGGCACGTCCTGGACGAGCGTGCCCTGCGCTCGCGCTACGAGGGCGTTGACCGCGCCTGCGCGACCGCCAACTTCTGGTCGGGACTTAAACGAAGAAACTAATCAGTGGTCAGTGGCCGGTGGTCAGTGGTCAGTTAGCTGCCCGTTTTTAACTGACCACTGACCACTGACCACTGACCACTGGCTTTCATGAAGCGTCTCGTCATCGCCATCCTCATCGCCATCCTCATCGGGGCCATCGGCGCTTACTTCTTCAATCAATACTGGATTCACCGCTACGATACTCTTATAGCCACACAGGCGAGCATCTACCGCCTGGACCCGGACCTCGTCTGGAGCATCATCTACGAAGAGACCTACTTTCGCCCCTGGATGACCGGCAACGACGGCGAGATAGGACTGATGCAGGTGACGCCGAACGTCGGCCGCGAGTGGGCCGCCGAAACTGGAATGCGCGAGCTGGAGCGCCAGATGCAGCAGGACCCAAGGTCGGTCTTGCGCGACCCGGAGCGCAACATACAGATCGGGTGCTGGTACCTGGAAAAGCTCTATGAGCAGTACCGCGACCTGCCGGGCGCGGAGGCACGCATGGTCGCCGGCTACAACGCAGGCCCTAGCCGCGCCGCCGCCTGGAATCAGACAGACCAGCCGGCCCGCCCCTTAAGTCCTGACGAGTTCATCGCGCGCATAGACATTCCCTCGACGCGCGCCTACGTCACTTCCATTCTGGAACGCTACCGCAAGTTGAAAGAGGGACGCGGGCAGGGCGGCACGGCCCCGGCGGGCAGCGCGCCGGAGGCCGGGCGTTGACCTACCGCCAGCTACTCGCCTCGAACCCGGACTTTCGCCGCCTCTGGACGGGGCAGGTCGTTTCCGAGATAGGCGACTGGTTCAATAACATCGCCGTGCTCGCGCTCCTGATTCAGTTGGCCGGGAGCGGGCACGAAGGTCAGGCGGTCGCCCTCTACGCCATCGCGCGGCACCTCCCGCTCTTTCTCTTCGGGCCGCTGGCGGGCGTCGTCGTGGACCGTGCGGACAGGCGGCGTGTGATGATCGCTGCGGACGTCTTGCGAGCGGTGCTCGCCTTAGGGTTCCTGCTGGCGAACATGAAAGGGGCGCTCTCCCTTATCTATCTGGTAGGGGCTGCGCTCTTCGCCGTCTCCGCCTTCTTCAACGCGGCCAAGCGCGCCTCCATCCCGAACCTGGTTCAGGGCACGGCTTCGTTGCTCGGCGCTAACTCGCTCTCGGCTTCGACCACCGCGGCAACTATCGCCGTCGGCTCCGCGCTCGGCGGCCTGCTCTCGACTTTCATAGGCCGCAACCCCGTCTTCATCCTGAACGCGGTGACATTCCTCATCTCAGCGGAGATGATTCGTCGCATCAGGAAGGCTGGCAGGAAAGAGCAGGCGACGGGCAGTTTGAAGCAGGAGGCTTTGATTGCGAAACGTCCTTCGATTGCCAAACGTCGGCTGCCTGCCGCCTACTGGCTGGACTTTCGCGAGGGGCTGCGTTATGTCCGAAAGAGCGACGTGCTCTCGGCCGTCTTCGTCGTCGCCGCCGGGTGGGGGCTGGGCAATGGCGTGGCGCGTGCGCTCTACAGCGTCTTCGGGGCTCGGCTCGGAGAGGCCGCCGCGGCGGGCCTCATCGCGCGCCCGACGGATTTTGGAATCTCCGTGCTGTTCGTCGCGATGGGGCTGGGCGGCATGATGGGCGCGCCGATTGCGCGTCGCTTCAACACCTCTGCGGGCGAGAGCCTGGGCTCGCGCATGGGACGCTCGATGATCTTTGACGGCTGCGGGCTAGCAATTTTCAGCCTGATGCCGAACCTCTGGGGCGCTGCGCTCGTGCTAGTTGCGCGAGAGATTAATTTCGCCATCTGGTGGACGGCGCAGCAGACGATTATTATGACCCGCACACGCGACGCCTACGCGGGCCGCGTCTTCGCCTCTTACGAGACTCTGACGACTTTGATGATGGTCGGGGCGATTCTCGCCGCCGGGGCTTCCGCCGATAGGTTAGGCATCAGGCCGGTGGCAGCGGCGGGCGGCGCGGTCGTAGCCCTCTCCGGCGTCGCCTGGTTCATCCTGCGGCGACGCGCGACTTCAGACGGGCAGTTTGCAGGAGACCCGGTTCAAGATTAAGTGATGATAAGACTCTACTGTTCACGCTGGGTGCTGCCCATCGCTTCGCCGGTAATTGAGAACGGGGCGGTGGCAATTGAAGGCTCGCGGATTATCGGCGTCGGCGCGCGCGAAGAGCTTGCGGCGAGATTTCCGGAAGCCGTGGCGCGCGATTTCGGCTGGGCCGTCATCCTGCCGGGTTTCGTCAATGCCCACTCTCATCTTGAGTTGACGGCCATGCGTGGCTACCTCGAACCGGAGGAGGGAAATTTCTTCGCGTGGTTGAAGAAGTTGACGCTCGCGCGTCTCGAACGCATGACGCCGGACGACCTTTATATTTCGGCAGCGTGGGGGGCGGTGGAGGCTGCGCGCGCAGGCGTGACGTGCTTAGGTGACGCGTCGGACGCGGCCAGCTCCAGCATGAGGGCGCTCAGCGACGTGGGCTTGCGTGGGACCGTTTATCAGGAGGCGTTTGGCCCGAACCCTTCGGAGGCGCGAGAGCATTTCGAGAAGCTGCGCGAGAAGCTTCAGCACCTGCGCGAATTCGAGACCGAGCTGGTCCGCCTCGGCGTTTCGCCACACGCGCCATATTCCGTCAGCGCGCCGCAGCTTGAATTAATTACGGAGCACGCGCTGGCTGAAAAGCTGCCGATGATGATGCACGCGGCGGAGTCGGAAGCCGAGAGGCTTCTGCTGCTCGACGGCAGCGGCCCGTTCGCGGAGGGGCTGGCACAGCGCGGCATCGAATGGCGTGCGCCGGGAATTTCGACGATTCAATATCTGGCCCGGCACGGCGTCCTCCGCGCGCGCCCCCTGCTGGCACACTGCATCAGGGTAGATGGCGCGGACCTGGAAACCATCAGGGATGCCGGGGCGAGCATCGCGCATTGCCCGAAATCGAACGCCAAACTGGGCCACGGCCGCGCGCCCTTCTCAGCCTTCGTCGAGCAGAAAGTCACGACGGGCCTTGGCAGCGATTCCGTCGCCAGCAACAACACCTGCGATCTTCTCGAAGAGGCCCGCTTCGCCCTTCTGATGGGGCGGGCGAAAGAGACCGAAGCGTCATCCGTGCAAACGTTAAATGCCGAAATTGCTCTCAGCACAGCCACCTCCGGGGGCGCACGGGCGCTCGGTCTTGGAACCTCGCATGGCACCCTGGCCGTGGGCGCGCCGGCAGACATCACGGTCGTCGCTCTCGGGGGCGCGCACCAGATGCCGGTTCACGACCCGGTCACTGCGCTCGTCCTGGCCTCGTCTGGGCGCGACGTCCTGCTGACGATGGTGGCTGGAAGGGAAGTGTACAGCGAGGGGCGTGTCCTGACGGTGGACGAAGAGAGGCTGCGCGCGCGCATGGAAGAGATCAGGCATGGACTATCTTGAAGCGAATCCCGGGCGCTGGGGTTATTTGCTCTCCAGATTCTTTGCCGTCACGGGTCTCGCCTCGCTCCTGGGCGGGGCGGCATTTTGTGCCTACCTCTTTATCAACAGGCCATCGGCCTCCTCGCTCAAACAAATCTCGCTCTCGGGTAAAACCGACGTCACGTTAGATAGGGCTGGCACATATAACTTCTATTACGAGGCGGGCTGGACGGAGCCGCCGCGCGGACGCCAGCTCATGGTCAAATTCAAGCAGACCGGCGAAGAGGTCGCGGTCAACGACGATTCCTCGTTTCGCCAGCCGGCGCAGGACGACTTTGACGGGCATATAAAGTTCGCCACCTTCTCTGCACGCGAGCCTGGCGATTACGAGATTACGGTGGCCGGCAGTCCGACGCGCGTGATGCTCGCTGGCCTCTACCTCGGCGCGGAAAAGAGGGTTGATTACTGGCTCGGGTGGGCGGCCTTAATCGGCGGCGTCGCCCTGCTTATCATTGGACGGGTCGCGGCCTTCGTCACCTATGCTTTAAGAAAGCGCGCGGTCGAAGCCTCCGGCGAAAGGCTCGTTTATGCGGAGAAGGGCATCAGCGTCTATGATAATGTCATCTTCCTGAAGAAGGGTTATTCGGCCACGGAGCTGCACAAGAGCCAGATTAATTACGTGCAGCAGACCTCGGAGCTGGTCAAAGGTCACAGGGCCGGGATGGCTCACGTCCTACAGGGAGTCAAGATTAACTACACGCGGTCGGGCCGCGAGCGGATGCGGACTTTCTGGAGCAGGTCCTACTCGACGCTTTACCACGCCATCAAGAGGGCCGGTTACAGGACACGCTGGGAGCCGCCCGCCGTAGCCTGAAGAGAACGCATGAACATTCTAGTCCTCAACTGCGGAAGCTCGTCGGTCAAGTTTCAATTGATCTCGACCGACCTTGAACAGATAACCCAAGGCGCGGACCGCAGGCTGGCGCGCGGCCACGTCGAACGCGTCGGCGGCGAGGCGATCATCACGCTCCAGGTCGAAGGGCGCGAGGCGCAAAGATCGACCGCGCCCTTGCGCGACATACGCTCGGCCGTCGAGCTGATCCTGCGCTGGGTCTGCTCCGAGAATACAGGTATTAACGAGGTGAAGAGCGTCGCGGACGTTCACGCCGTCGGCCATCGCGTCGTCCACGGCGGCGAGAGCTTCACGCATTCGGTGCTGATTACGGACGAAGTCCTGCGCGGGATAGAGGACTGCATTGACCTGGCTCCGCTCCACAACCCCGCGAACATCAAGGGCATCGTGGCGGCGCGCGAAGTCTTCGGTACGGGGCTCCCGCAGGCCGCCGTCTTCGATACGGCGTTTCATCAAACGCTGCCCGACCGCGCCTACCTTTACGCGCTCCCTTATCAGCTCTACAGGCGGCACCGCATTCGCCGCTACGGCTTTCACGGCACGTCGCATCGCTACGTGGCCTATCGCTACCGGCAGCTTCTGGGAATCGAGCGCGAGGGGACCAACGTCATCACGCTGCACCTGGGCAACGGGTGCTCGGCGGCGGCGATTCGCGCGGGCGATTCCGTGGACACTTCTATGGGGCTGACCCCGCTCGAAGGCTTAGTGATGGGGACGCGCTCGGGCGATTTGGACCCGGCGATTATCGATTTCATCTCGGCCAAGGAGGGGCTCTCGGCGCAGGAGGTCGAGACTTTGCTCAACAAGCAGTCTGGGCTGATAGGGATTTCGGGCCTGACCAACGACATGCGCGAGCTGCTGGCGGAGGCGCACGAGCACGACGACCGCCGCGCGCGCCTCGCCGTGGAAATCTTCTGCTACCGCGCGAAGAAATACATAGGGGCTTACCTGGCCGCGATGAACGGCGCAGACGCGCTAATCTTCACGGGCGGCATCGGCGAGAACTCCGCGGAGGTGCGTGCCCTCATCTGCGACGGCCTTCAGTGGCTGGGACTCGAACTGGACGAGGAGCGCAACGCCTGCTGCAAGGCGGGCTGCGAAGGCTTGATCAGCACCGACGGCTCAAGGCTGGCGGCCTACACGATCCCGACCGACGAAGAATTATTGATCGCGCGCGACACCGTGAGATGCGTGCGCGACGTGCCGCAAAGATTCTAACTTTGTGAAACGGAGCGTCGGGCGGGGAGAAGGTCTGAGGCACAGTGGCGCGGAGACACAGAGGGAACTTAGGAAATTCAGATTTCAAATCCCAGATTTCAAATTTCAAATTTCAAATTTCAAATTATTAATTTGAAATCTTTCTATGCTCTCCGTGTCTCTGTGCCTCTGTGGCTCGCTCGTCTTTGCCAGATATTCAGCCAGGGTTAAGCGCAGGCAGCTTGTATCGCTTCGTCGAAAATCTCCAGCGCCACGTCCACGTTCTCGCGCGTGATGATGAGCGGCGGCGACCAGCGAATCGTGTTGAAGCCGGCCCCGAGGATGATGAGGCCGCGCTCGAAACAGGCTATCTCGACCCGGTCGCGCAGCTCCGGCGCGGGTTCCATCGAGGCGCGGTCTTTGACGAGTTCGACCCCGACCATGAGCCCCAGGCCGCGCACGTCGCCGATGCACTCGTGCTTCTGTGCCAGTTTCCGCAGCCCCTCCTGCAAGTAAGCGCCGACCTCTGCGCTGTTCCTGAGGAGTTCGCGCTCAAGAAGCTCAATCGTCTTCAACGCGGCGGCAATGGCTACGGGATTGCCCCCGAAGGTCGAAGCGTGCGCGCCAGGCTTCCAGTCCATCAAATCAGCGCGCGCCACGCACGCCCCCAGCGGAAGCCCGGAGGCGATGCCTTTGGCGATGCAGACGATGTCGGCTTTCAGGTCGTAGTGCTCGCTCGCGAACATTCGGCCCGTGCGGCCCATGCCGGACTGCACTTCGTCAACGATCAACATGATGCCGTGCTCGTCACAGATGCGGCGCAGGCCGTGCAAAAACTCCTTCGGCGCGGGCACGTAACCGCCCTCACCCTGCACGCACTCGACGACGATGCCGGCGCACTCCTCCGGCGGGAGCGTCGTCTTGAAGAGTCGATCCTCAATCCAGTCCAGGCAGACGCGGCTGGCCGTCTCGCCGTCCGTGCGCTCGCCCGTGAAAGGGTGACGGAAGATGTTCGGGTAGGGCACGTGCGTCACGTCCAGCGCCTGGCGGCGAAACCCTTTGCGCTGCACAGCCTTCGAGGATGTTAAGGAGAGTGAGCCGAGAGTGCGGCCGTGAAAACTGTTGAAGAAGGCTATGAACTTCTCTCTGCCGGTCGCGTGCATGCTGAGCTTCAAAGCCGTCTCGACCGCCTCGGTCCCGCTGTTGGCGAAGTGCGTGCGCGTCGGACCTTCGATTGGCACAAGCGCGTCCAGCTTGCTCGCCAACTCCGGCATGTGTCTGTAGTAGTAATCGGTGCCGCACATGTGAATCAGTTGCGTGGCCTGCTCCTGGATGGCGCGAACGACTTCCGGGTGACAATGGCCGGTTGAGCAGACGGCGACTCCGGCGTTGCAGTCTAAAAAGAGGTTGCCGTCAACGTCCGTGACCCAGACGCCTTCGGCGTGGTCTGCGACGAGCTTGAAGGACGGGCGCGGGTAGGACGGGGTGACGAATTTGTGATCGGCCGCGACGATCTCCTGGCCTTTGGGGCCGGGCAGGGCCGTTTTGATTACGGGTCTTTTGGGCGGTGCAAGCGTAGTCATACACTCTTCTCCTTGATGAAAAGCGAGGGAAAATTATCAACCGTGTGTTTGTGCGACGAAAGGAAAGAGGATGAGTGGGGCTAGTCCGCGAAGAGGTTCGCGCGCGAGTCCAGGGGTCGGAAATGCGTGTCGCGTAAGTAAAACATAAAAGGCAGATGCTGGATGTCAGATGTTAGATGCCAGTCACTTGGGTCCAGCATCTGACATCTAACATCTGACCTCTACCGTTGTCAACGTCTCTTCCAGCGCACGCCGTCCTTGGTGTCTTCGAGCGTGATGCCGCGGGCGGCGAGTTGGTCGCGAATTTCGTCCGCGCGGTTGAAGTCGCGGCGGCGGCGCGCCTCCTGCCGCTCGTCAATCAGAGACTGGATTTCGGCGTCGAGCATGACAGGCTGCGCGTCGTCAAAAATATTCAA
>DATEMM010000096.1:0-3537 GCA_035275605.1 Pyrinomonadaceae bacterium | reverse complement strand
GACGATCAAGGTGGACGTGCGCGTCGTCGCCGCCACCAACCGCGACCTGCGCGCGATGGTCGCGGACGGGAGGTTCCGCGACGATCTCTACTACCGCATCAACGTGCTCTCGGTGGACGTTCCGCCTTTGCGCGAGCGCCGCGAGGACATTCCTGTCCTGATCGACTACTTTTTGAAGAAGCACACGCGCAACACTTCGCGGCTCGTGCGCGGGCTGACGACGGAGACCAGGCGCATGATGATGGACTATAGCTGGCCCGGCAACGTCCGCCAGTTGGAGTCGGCCATTGAGCGCGCCATCCTGCTCTGCGAGGGCGATCTCATCACGGTCGAAGATTTGCCTCTCGAAGTCAGGCAGGAGGCCAGGCCCGCGACCGAAGGGGCGTTCAAGCTGCCGCCCGAAGGCATCTCGTTCGAAGACGTCGAGCGCAGCTTGATTATTCAGGCGATGGAGCAGACCGATTACAACATCACCAAGTCGGCCAAGCTGCTCGGCCTCACCTTTCGCACGCTCCAGTACCGTCTCGAAAAATTCGGCATCAAAAAGCCTGGGGACAAGCAGCACCCGGAAGACAAGGCTCAAGAGGGGGACTAAGAGCAGCATTCAGGAGCCAGAATTCAGAATCCGGAATGAAAGGCCGCGAACCTTCTTTCTTTTATTCTGGCTCCTGGCTCCTGACTTCTGACTCCTGCTTTTCATGAACGTGGTCTCGGTTTTAGGGTTGGCATTCGGCGCGGCGTGGTCGTCAGGCATTAACGTGTATGCGACGGTCGCCACGCTCGGATTGTTGCAGCACTACGGATTGGCACAGCTCCCTGGCGGGCTGCACGTCCTGGACAACTGGGCCATCATCGGTGCCGCGCTCTTCATGTATGCGGTCGAATTCGTCGCCGACAAGATTCCGCTCGTGGACACTCTGTGGGATGCCGTGCACACGTTCATACGCGTTCCGGCCGGGGCGATTGTGGCAGCGTCCGCCTCGTCTGATTTGAGCCCGGCCGTTCAGGTCATCGCCCTGCTTCTGGGCGGGGGCCTGGCGCTTTCGACTCACGGGTCGAAGGCCACGGCGCGGGCCGCTGTCAACACCAGCCCCGAGCCCTTCTCGAATTGGGCGCTTTCGATCCTGGAAGACGGCGTCACGGTCGGCGCGTCCGTGCTGGCGGTCTTTCACCCGGTGGTGATTCTCTTTGTCATCTTAATTTTTCTGCTGCTGCTCGCGTGGATACTGCCGAAGATCCTGCGGCGCTTGCGGCGGATGTTGACGGCGGTGCGTAATTTCCTGAGAGGGCGGCCGCTCGCCGAAATTTCACGGACCTGATTCGATTATGAAAAAAAGCTTAACACTTATAACCGCCTGCCTGTTCGCCATTTTCCTTTCAGCCTGCTCTCCAAAGGAGACGGCCAACACGGGCTTGGCCCAGACGAATGCGGCCGGCGCGTCGAATGACTCGGCCAGCACAGGGACATCCACGAAGGCTCCGCCCGCAGACGTCGTTCGCGTGGAGTCTCCCGCAGTTGAAATCTCCGCGGGTGGCTCGGCGGAAGCGTCCGTCAAGCTGACCATCGCCAGCGGCTATCACATCAACGCCAATCCCCCGTCGTTCTCTTACCTGAAGGCCACGGAGTTGCAACTTGAACCAAGCGGAGGGATCACGCCGGGCAGTCCCGTCTACCCGTCTTCGGTGACGAGAAAATTTGCCTTCTCCAAAGACCCGCTCGCGGTCTACGAGGGCGAGGCGACGATTAAGCAGCCGCTGAAGGCTTCGGGCGACGCGCGGAAGGGCGAGCAGGTGCTGAAAGCCAAGCTACGCATACAGGCCTGCGATGAAGAAGCGTGCTACCCGCCGCGCACGATAGAGACTCAGATTCCGGTCAAGGTTAAATGAAGAATGCGTCAACGCCGGTCGGCCCATGGACTGTTATTTCAATTCTCGGCCTGATCGCCGCTGCGATTCTGCTGGCCCGTGGATACTACGAGGCGACGTTCGTTGCTGGGACGCTAGGGGCCGTCGCGTGGTTTCTCAATTACCGCTCGAAGCTGAAAAGCACCATCGAAGAATCAGAGCCTGAGGACGACGACGAAGACGATGCTGTTGAGGATGAAGATGAAGGATAAGAGAATTTCAATCTGGTGTGCGGCCTCGGTGCTGCTGCTGCTGACGGTTCTCTGGGACGGGTCAGCGGCTCGCGCGCTGAATGCCAGGGCGTCCGACGAATCGGAAGTGCGCGGTGTGGTGCAGATGGTTTTCGAGCAGTTGAAGTCCGGCCGTTACGGCGAGCTTTACGACGTGCTGCCTGCGGCCTCGCGCTCGCGCCTGTCGCGCGAAAAGTTCACGGAGGCGCTCAGGCGCTCAAGCGGCATGTACAGGCTCGACCGGATAGAGATAGGGGCCGTGCGTGTCTCTGGCGACATCGCCGTCGTGGATACGGTGATGTACGGGAACGTCGAGCGCCCGGTCCAGGCCGAAGGCAAGATAGTGGCACAGCAGTACCTGGTTCGCGAAGATGGGCGCTGGCGCGTGGCGACCGGCGACCGTGCGACCGTGCGCCGCTTCCTCTCATCTAACCCGGCCTTCGCCAAAAAATTCCCCATCCGGGACCCGCGCATCTTTGTCAAAAGAGATGGCCGCTGGGTGGATTTGTCCGGGGCACTGCGGGCCACGACCCGCCGGGCATCCTAAAAGTAGATTTCGCTAGCCTGTACCAGACAAGCGCTAGCTGGGAGCGCAGGCATCCCTGCCTGCGCTCCCAGGTATATACAGGTGCAAATCCGTCCCGGCTAGAGTAAATCCGCGAAGGAGAGTTGTGCGCTTTCGACTTCGGCACGTCGCGCGCTCTTGTTGCCGTCGAGTGCGGCGCGCACGGCCTTGAGGTGAAAGCGTATGATGTGCGGCGTGATGCGGATGGAGGGGATGCGCCCTTTTTGCGCCAGGCGGCGCACGGTGGATTCGCTCACCTGGAGGATGTCGGCAAGCTGCCGCGCCGTTAAAAACTCTTCGCGCTTGTGCTCAGTTGATGGGGGTGTTGCATCGTTCATCGGAAATCACCCCGCGCCCGTCTTAATTAGGCTGGCGTTGAATAGTGAAGGCTACGCGGTAAACGAGCGCGCCGTCAATCTCGACGTCTTTGCTTTGGGCCTCTGCGCCCTCCGCTTTGGCCGTGACGCGGTAGGTGGCCTTGTCCGGCGAGAGCTTGAAGACGAACTGCCCGCTCTCGTTCGTCACGCGTCCGTCAATCTTCCTCGGCGTGCCGTCCGCTTCGAGCCGGGCCAGTTCTATACGCACGCCTGGGACGCTGAATCCCCCTGGATTAAAGACGCTGCCGCTCAGGCGCGCGATTGACGCTTCGTTGGGCGACAGTATCAGGCGGTCCGGGAGCTCTTTGGTCTTCCCTGCCTTGACTTCAACGTCGTACATGTTCCCGACGCTCAGCCCGGTCTTGCGAAAAGTTAGACCGTAAGTGCCGGGCGCGAGGCCCCTGATTGTAAATTCGCCCTTGCGGTCGGTCGTCACGTGCGCCACTTCCCGCTCGCCCTG
>DATEMM010000095.1:0-3735 GCA_035275605.1 Pyrinomonadaceae bacterium | reverse complement strand
CCTCATTAGACTTCAGGTTCGGGGCAAAGCCTCCCTCGTCGCCGACGCTCGTGCTGTAGCCGCGTTTCTTGAGCACCGATTTCAGGGCATGAAAAATCTCCGCGCCCGTCCGCAGGGCTTCGCTAAACGTCGCAGCGCCGGTGGGCACTACCATGAACTCCTGAAAGTCCACGTTGTTGTCCGCGTGCGCGCCGCCGTTCAAGATGTTCATCAGCGGGACGGGGAGCGTGCGCCCGGCGGGACCGCCCAGGTACCTGTAGAGCGGGATTTCAAGATAGGTGGCGGCGGCGCGCGCGTTGGCGAGCGAGACGGCGAGCAGTGCGTTCGCGCCAAGCTTGGACTTATTGGGAGTCCCGTCGAGCGCTATCAGTGCCTCGTCCACCTCTGCCTGATCGAGCGCGTCCATGCCCTCCAGCTCGCTCGCGATGAGTTCGTTGATGTTTCGCACGGCCTTGAGGACGCCCTTGCCGCCGAAACGCTTCTTGTCGTTGTCGCGAAGCTCCACCGCTTCGTGCTCTCCGGTCGAAGCGCCGCTCGGCACGGCCGCGCGGCCAGTCTCGCCGCCGATGAGTGTCACCTCCGCCTCGACGGTCGGGTTGCCGCGCGAGTCCAGAATCTCGCGCGCATTGATCTGCTCAATCAAGCTCATGCTTAGAATGTGCTCCTCGGAAGTCTAAGTCTGTTTGAAAATTTCTGAGGGTAACTTTATCAGGAGGAGGGAGAATGGTAAATCGTAAAGAGTGAATGGTAAATGGTGAATAGGAGAACGGCCTTTCTTTTTCCATTCACTATCTACTGTTTACCATTCACTATTTCACGATTGACGGTCTTTTCTTCTTCGGGCTCGGTCTCTGCCACAGCCTCTTCGGTCTTTTCGAGGCGGACGCTGATGACGCGGCGGCGCTCGACCTGCTCGACGCGGAAGAGGAAGCCGTCGTGCTTGACCACTTCGCCGGGTTGCAGGACGTGCCCGGCCTCCGTCATCAGAAAGCCCGCGATGGTCGTGTAGGCTTCCGACTCCGGGAGCGAGAGTTTCAGGCGGCGGTTGATGTCGCGCACGGCCAGCCCGCCGTCGAGCAGGTAGCTCCCGTCCTTCTCCGCCATAATCTGCTCGTTGACCTCTTCGTCGTGCTCGTCCGAGATGTCGCCGACGATCTCTTCGAGCAAGTCTTCCAGCGTGATGATGCCTTCGACGCCGCCATGCTCGTCAATCACGAACCCGAAATGCACCTTGGCCTTCTGCATCTGTCTCAGCACGTCTTCCAATCGCGCAGTGTCCACGACGTAGAGCGGCGATTGCAGGACGTGTTCGAGGCGAAAGCTGACAGGGCGGAGCAGATAGGGCATCACGTCCTTGCTGTGTATGAAGCCGATCATGTCGTCTAGAGATTCGCGGTAGACGGGCAGGCGCGAGTAACCGTGCTTGCGAAAAGACTTGGCGATCTCTTCGAGCGAGCAGTCGCTGGAGATGGCGGCCATCGCCGTGCGCGGGACCATAGCCTCGCGCACCATCGTGTCGGCGAACTCGAAGACGCGATGAAGCAGGCGCTGCTGTCCGGCCCGCAGGTGGCCGCTCTGCTGCGAGGCGTCCACCAGTTGCCGCAGCTCTGTCTCCGTGTAGATTGAGGCGTGCTCCGAGGTCGCGCGAATCCCGAAGGGGCGGACCACACGCGCGCTCGCCCAGTCGAGGGCGCGTATGGGCCAGCGGAACGTCTTATAGAAAGTTTCCATCGGCCACGCGGTCGTGAGCGCCACTTTCTCCGCGCTCGCCAGGCCAAACAGCTTCGGAGCCTGCTCGCCGATGACGATGTGCAAACAGGTGATGATGATGTAGGCGATGGCCAGGGCGATGAAATGACGCCAGGCATCGGAGAGACCAGAGAGCGGGCCTTCAAGCAGGCGCGCGATGGTCGGTTCTCCCAACATGCCAAGCGCCAGGGAGGCGAGCGTAATCCCCAACTGCGAGGCGGAAAGATAGGCGTTGAGATTGTTGAGCAGGCCGAGCAGGCGCTTGGCGCGCTTGCTCCCGCCGGCCGCCAAGGTCTCTATGCGCGAGCGGCGCACGCCCACCAGGGCGAACTCCGCCGCGACGAAGAAGCCGTTGGCCAGGACCAGCACGATCACGGCCGCGAGCTTGACGAAGGTTCCGGTCAGCGAAGCGGTCGCCGGCACAGCGGCCGTCTCGTCAAAAATGAGAGATAGAAGATAACTGGGAGGTTCGTCCATTTCGCTTCAGCGGTGGGGGATTCTACTGTACCGACAAGTTTTGGTTGATTCTAAGCGCGGGAATTATAGCACGAGGGCGCGCAAGGCACGAAAAGAGTGTGAGACCGAGCCATGCGTGCAAAGGAGCCTGTGAATGAGGGCTCCTGGGCGTGAGCGTCGGGCCGGCGGCCGCGTGGTATTCGGTTGATCCTCTGTTAGTGGCCGACCGCCGCACCGGCTGCGCGTGCGCGCGCTGGGCGGCGTTCGTGCTTGGAGCAGGCGCGGGCGAGGGCCTGTTCGACGCGCGGTTCGATGTTGCATTCAGGCTGGCGACAGACGGCCGCCAGTTCGGAGATTACCAGATAGCGAGCGCGCTCAAGCATTCGCTGCTCGCGGAAGGAGAGCGGCTTGATGTGGCTCAAAAACGTCAGGTTCTTGAGCACGTCTGCGACCTCGAAAATGTCGCCGGTACGCATCTTCTCTGAGAAATCTTTGAAGCGATCTTTCCAGTCGTTGGCGGGGGACGAGAAATCATCGGATAAATTCTTTAAGAGCATCTCGCATTCGCCTGAGGAGATCGGGGAACGAAGGCCAACCTCTGAAGCGTTGGCGACGGGGACTAGGACCAGGGAGTTGGTGGCGGCTAGACGGAGCGTGTAGAAAGGGAGGGAATTTGTTCCTATCTGCTTCTGCTCTATCTGCTCGATGGTCCCGATTCCGTGGTTAGGGTAAACGACTTTCTGGCCGACTTTAAAGCCCACCATATCACCTCCATCGAATTACAAAAATCAGACTGGCGCCGCACGCGCGGGTCTGGCAACCCGTTTGATCTAATGCGACGCGAATCCAAGCGTCGGGTCTCGCTTAATTCTCACAAAAGTTTAACAAGCCCTCTCGCGAAGCGTCAAGGAATATGGGGAAGTGATGAGTGATAAGTGACGATTGAAAGAAGTTTTCATCTTATCATTCGTCACTTATCACTCTTTTGAGGCAGTAACCGACGCAGACTTGCGTCTCGCCGCCGCCTGCGTGAAGGGCTGCCCCGGCTGAAATAATAATGGAGTCCCGTAGGGACGGCTGAACGAAGGTGAGTTCAATCGTCCCTACGGGACTCCATTATTATTACCGCTCTGTCCCCAGCCATGAATGGCTGGGCTATTATCAGGAGTCCCTGGCGGGACTCTGTATGCTTGAATTCCTCCTGAGAAAGCGGTTTAAGAATATTACGCCGGGACCTGTCGCCATGTTTCCGCCGGACGTTGATTCGCTTTAGAGGGTTGTGCGCGACGGGCTCGGCCGCTCAGCGCTTGGCGAGCTCTTTTGCCTTGACGAGCCGGTCAAGCCGCCCGCCCTTTGTCTGTGCTTCGTCCCACTTTTCGGCGTTGAGAGTAATCATGGCGAGGGCCGCTGTCGGCATGCGCTCGGCTGTGCCCGTCAAACGCTCCAGCAGATTCTCCAGGCCCGGATTGTGCCCGACGAGCATGACCTCCAGCTTGTCTTCTTCAATTCCTGAAACGACGTCTAGGAGAG
>DATEMM010000094.1:0-3408 GCA_035275605.1 Pyrinomonadaceae bacterium | reverse complement strand
GTATGAAACCCTTAAAAACGAGTTCACGCGATGGAATCTCAGGCGTGGCCCGCCGCGCGGTTGCGCTCCTTTCGGTCTGGACGCTCCTGGTTGGCTCCCTGGCCACAGGAACGAGCGCACAGCAGGCACAGAAAGCGCAGCGTTTGACGGAGGAGCAGCGCATCCTTCACGTGCTCAACCGGCTGGGTTTCGGTGCGCGTCCGGGCGATGTCGAGCGCGTGCGCGCCGTGGGGCTTGAGCGCTACATAGAGCAGCAGCTTTACCCTGAAAAGATCGCGGACGCCGTGGCGGAGGCGAAGGTCAAGAACCTGCCCGCGCTGCAACTCTCGACGCCGGAGCTCTTCGCCAAGTACCCGCAGCCGAACGCACTCCTGCGCATCATGGAGCGGCGCGGCGACGTTCCGCCCGAGCTCGCGCCAGTCGTCGCGGCGCGAAAGCGCGCAGAGGCGGCGCAGAACGCTCCCAACGCCCCCGTAGCCGAAGAGAACGGAACGATGGCGAAGCCCGAGGCCATGACCAAAGAGGACGAGGCGCCGCAGAATAACGCAGAGGCGCGCAGGGCCATGCGCGAATATCTGTTGAAGAACGGCCTGCGCCCTCCCCAGCAGTTGACGGGTGAGCTACAGGCGTCGCGCATCCTGCGCGCCGTCTACAGCGAGCGGCAGTTGCAGGAGGTCCTGGTCGATTTCTGGACGAACCACTTCAACGTCTTCGCGGGCAAGGCCGCGGACAGGTGGCTGCTCATCTCCTACGACCGCGACACCATCCGTCCCAACACACTGGGCAAGTTTTACGACCTCTTGAAGGCGACGGCCGAAAGCCCTGCCATGCTCTTCTTCCTGGATAACTTCCAGAGCGTGAGCCCGAACGCCAACCTGAACGGGGGGCGACGGCGCGCGCAGAATCAACGCGGCGGCGGCCTGCTAGGGATGCTGATGGGCGGCCGGGCGGCGCGCCGCAATCAGCAGGAAGGCGGCGACATGCCGCGGCCTGAACAGGCGCAGCAACAGAAGCAACAACAGCAGCGTCGTGCGCGCCGCGGCATCAACGAAAACTACGCGCGCGAGCTGATGGAGCTGCACACGCTCGGCGTGGACGGCGGCTACACACAGAAGGACGTGCAGGAGGTCGCGCGCTGCTTCACTGGCTGGACTATCAGGGACCCGCGCGGCTACCGCAGCGCAGCGCTCCAGCAGATGGGCGGGCGCATGGACCTGGGCGACGATGCGGGCCAGTTCTTCTTCAATTCGCGCCTGCACGACGACGGCGAGAAGGTCGTGCTCGGCCACAAGATTCCAGCCGGCGGGGGAATCAAAGACGGGCTGATGGTGCTGGACATTCTCGCTCATCATCCTTCGACCGCGCGATTCATAGCGACGAAGCTGGCGCGTCGTTTCGTCTCCGATAACCCGAGCCCGGCGCTCGTCAATCGAGTCGCCGCGGCTTTCACCAGGAGCGACGGCGACATACGCGAGACCTTGCGCGCGCTTATCACTTCGCCCGAGTTCAATTCGGCTGAAAGCTATCGCGCCAAGATCAAGACTCCGTTCGAGCTGGCCGTTAGCTCCATACGCGCCCTGGGCGGAGAGACGAACGGCGGCCCTGGCGTCCACCAGTGGATAGCGCGCATGGGTGAGCCGCTCTACATGTACCAGGCCCCGACGGGCTACCCGGACATGGCCGAAAACTGGGTCAACACGGGCGCGCTCCTTGAGCGTCTGAACTTCGGCCTGGCGCTCGCCAGCAACCGCATCCCAGGCACACGCGTTGACCTCTCGCGCTTCACGGGCAGTGGGCGCGCGGGCTCGGCGAATCTGAATCAGACGATGGAGCGTTTCCTGGAAGTGATCGTACAGGGAGACGTCTCTCCGAAGACGAAGGCGACGCTGCTCAGGCAACTGCAAGAGCCTCTGCCAGCAGCGCCGCCCCCGCAGGCGATGAATAAGGTTGATGACGACGAAGGTAACACCATGATGCGTGCGGGCGGAGGTGTCGGCGGCGGCCGACGCCGGCAGCAGGCTCAGGTGGCGATGGCAGACCTCTCGAAGGTCAGCAACCCGGAGGCCGTCAAAGCGGTCGGCCTAATTCTCGGCTCGCCGGAGTTTCAGAGACAATAAAAGCAGTGATGAGGGATGAGTGATGAATAGAAGGTTTTTTTTGAAGTCGGGGGGCGTCGCGCTGGCGAGCGTCGGATTGATGCAGAGCGTGCCGTCGTTTTTGCAGCGTGCGGCGCTGGCACAGGGAACGAGCAGCAGCGGGCGTCGTAAAGTCCTGATCGCTATTTTCCAGCGTGGGGCCGTGGACGGCCTCAACATGGTCGTGCCGCACGGCGAGAGCGCGTATTACTCCCTGCGCCCGACGTTGGCGATTGCGAAGCCGGGGGGCGCAGTTAATTCGCGCGAGATGGCGATTGACCTGGACGGCTTTTTCGGTTTGCACCCGGCGCTCGCGCCGTTCAAGCCTTTGTGGGACGCGAAGCGCCTGGCGATTGTCGAGGCGGTCGGCTCGCCCGACAACACACGCTCTCACTTCGACGCGCAGGATTACATGGAGTCGGCCACGCCGGGCCAGAAGGGAACGCCGGACGGGTGGCTCAACCGCTATCTGCAATCGAAGGCGGACCCGAAGGCGTCACCTTTCCGCGCCGTCTCTATGACGCAGAACATGCCGCGCGCACTCTACGGCCGCGCGCCTGCGGTCGCCATCACGAACCTGGCCGACTTCTCAATTCGCGCGGGCGCGTATTCGCAGAACGTGCAGGGCGGCTTCGAGGCCATGTATGACCAGACGGCCAAGGACGTGCTCGGCGGGACAGGCCGAGAGACTTTCGAGGCCGTCAACTTCCTGAAGAAGGTCAACCCGGCACAGTACAGGCCGGAGAACGGCGCGCAGTACCCGCGCACAGCTTTCGGCAACAGCCTGCTGCAAATCGCCCAGATGATTAAAGCGAACGTTGGCCTCGAAGTGGCGTTCACGGACGTTGGCGGCTGGGACACGCACTCAAACCAGGGCAACGCGCGCGGGCAGTTGGCGCTGCGTCTGACCGAGTTCGGCGCAGGCATTGCCGCGCTCGTCGCGGATTTGGGCGCGCGCATGGACGATGTGGTCATCCTGACGATGTCGGAGTTTGGCCGCACGGCGCGCGAGAACGGGACGCGCGGCACGGACCACGGTCACGCCAACGCCATGTTCGTCATCGGCAACGCTGTGCGGGGCGGGCACGTCTACGGCCAGTGGCCCGGCCTGAAATCAAGTGACCTCTACGAGGGGCGCGACCTGGCCCTGACGACCGACTTTCGCGACGTCTTCGGCGAACTAGTCCAGAAGCACCTCGGCAACCCGAACCTGAAAGCGGTCTTCCCCGGCTACGCTCTTTATTACCGTTATGTGCTGGGAAATTTAGAGGGC
>DATEMM010000093.1:0-4738 GCA_035275605.1 Pyrinomonadaceae bacterium | reverse complement strand
GTAGATGAACAGGCGTAATCGGTCAGAGGCTACGCTAATTCGATGATGTTCATGCTGCTCCCAGGCCCGCGCCCGTCGGGTGTTCCGGCCAAGGGCTACTGCCGATGACTCGCCGGTTGCGAAACGCAAGCCGGCCCGGTGCAGCCAATCTTTCAGGAATCTAAATGAAAAACTATCTACGCCCCCTACTCAGCGCAGCTATCTTCTTAGCCTTATCCCTTTTCTTGCTTCCCTCCACCAGCGCCAAACGTCAGAGCGTTAAAGGGACTGCGGGAACTCCCTCTTCTGTGATCGAAAAGGTCGCGCGCGCGGCGCAGTTCCGGTTCGTCACGCGCATGGTCCCCTTCGCCAATCTATTGGACGGGGAGGAGGAGGTGGATTTCAGCGGATACACGGACCTCAGTCTAACCAAGGTTGTCAGCGCCGAGCAGGCTGTTGCCGGAGCAAACGTGACCTACACCATTCAGGTGAATAACTCAGGGGCGAACATCGCCGCCAACGTCGAGTTGAATGACCCGCTACCGCAAGGCTTGACCTTCGTCTCGCTGGCGTCACCCGCCGGCTGGACATGCGATACTCCCGCGGCGGGCGATGGAGGCACGATCACATGCCTGAACCCGAGCCTCGCGGCCTCCGCCAGTGCCACTTTCAGCCTGGTCGTCAAACTCCCGTCATCCGTAGAGTCCGGTACGTTCTTCACTAACATTGCGACAGTTACTTCGACCACACCGGACTTCAGCGATGAAAACAACAGCGCCTCCGCCACGACCGGCGTGGCCGGGACGAGCGCCGACCTGGGAATCTCCAAGTCCGTGAACGCCGAACAGGCGTTGCCGGGGGCGCAGCTAACCTACACCATCACGGTGACTAGCGGTGCGGCTGCCGAAAACGCCGAGATAAACGACACGCTGCCGGGGACGCTCACCTTCGTCTCATTATCGTCGCCTGACGGTTGGACGTGTACAACTCCTGCGGTCGGCGCGGGCGGCACCATCAACTGCAAAAATCCGAACCTCCCGGTCACGAGCGGCGACGTCTTCACCCTGGTCGCGGAGATTCCCTCGGGTGAGCCCGCCGGGACGAGTTTCAGCAACACGGCGACGATTAGCTCCAGCACGGCGGATCCCAACGACGAGAACAACAGCGCCACTACCTCGACAGAAGTGGGCACGGGCGCCCATCTCGTCGGCACAAAGAGCGTCGGGGGCAGCAACACGCCGGGTTCGATTGTGAGCTACACCGTCGTGCTCACGAACACAGGGACGCTTACGCAGCGGGACAATCCCGGCGATGAGTTCGCGGATGCGCTTCCGGCACAGTTGACGCTCATCTCTGCGGAGGCAAGCGTCGGCTTCGCGTCGGCCGACCCGGCGAGCAACACAGTCACCTGGAACGGCGGCATCGGCGGATTCGGCTCCTCCGTGACGATCAGCATCACGGCCAGGATCAGGACGGGAACGGCCGGCCAGATCGTCACTAACCAGGGCCTGGTCAGGTTTGATGCGGACGACAACGGCACGAACGAAGCAAGCGCGCTGACAGACGACCCGTCTGTGGGCGGCGCGAGCGATCCCACCAGCTTCGTGGTGGCCTGCGCCCCCGGCGTGGTCGTCACCTCGATTAACGACAATGGCCAGGGCTCCCTGCGTCAGGCCATCAGCGACGCCTGCCCAGGCGGCACTATCAGCTTCGACCCCGCCGTCTTTAATCCCGCCGGAGGACCCTACACGATCACGCTGACCAGTGCGGAGCTTCTGCTTAACAAGAATCTGACCATCAACGGTCCGGGCGCTAAGACGCTGACGGTCAAGCGCGACAGCGGTGCGGCGACTGACTTCCGTATCTTCAATGTGACGGCTACAGGAGTGGTGAATATCTCAGGTCTGACCATCAGCGGTGGGAAGGCCAGCGGCACAACTTCCATCGACGAGCAGGGCGGCGCTATTTTGAATCAAAGCAGCGCAACGGTGAATGTCACTGACTCCACGCTCAGCGGTAACTATGCTGAGGAGGGCGGCGGCGGCATTTATAACAAAAGCAACGGAACAATAACGGTCATTAATTCCGTGCTCAACGGTAACGCTACCAACGGCGGCGGTGCCATTTACAATCTCGGCTCCGGCTCAGTGAATGTCACTAACTCTACGATTAGTGGTAACTCCAGTAATGGCTTCGGCAGCGGCATTTTCAACCAAAGCACCGGGACAGTGACTGTTACTAACGCCACAATCAGCGGTAACTCCGCTGCCCAGGGCGGCGGTATTCGCAACCAGAGCACAGGTCTGATGCAGATTAAGAACAGCATCATTGCTCTAAACACCGCAGCCACTGACCCTGACCTTCAAGGTACAATTACCTCGCAGGGCTACAACATCGTCGGCTCAACCGGCAGCGCGACGATTACGCCTCAGCCCGGAGACCAGTTTGGCGTCACCGCAGCACAATTGAGATTAGGCCCGCTCGCCAACAACGGTGGTCCGACGCAGACTCATGCTCTACTGCCGGGCAGCACTGCGCTGGACGCGGGCAATAATGCGTTTGTCACAAATCCGCCATTCAGCGGCCCGCCATTCACTGACCAGCGCAGCACAGGCTTCTCGCGCATAGTTGACTCTGCCGACGCCGACGCCACAGCCACCGTGGATATAGGGGCATTCGAAGCTCAGGTCTCCGTTCAGGACATCACCGACAAGGCGACGAACGAAGACACACCGCTCTCCTTTACGTTCAACGTAGGGGAGGCCGGGCAGATTACGTCTGTGACAGCCACGTCCGGCAACAGCACACTTGTGCCAAACAATCCGGCCAACCTGAATGTGTCCGGTTCTGGCTCGACGCGCACGCTCGACATCACGCCCGCGCTCAACCAGACGGGGACAACGACCATCACCATCAACGTCACTGGAAGTAATTCTCAGGTGATGAGCGACACCTTTGTCCTGACGGTCAACCCGATTAACGACGGGCCTGTCAACACTGTGCCCGGCGCGCAGAGCGTGCTTGAGAATGGCACTCTGACCTTCTCCAGCGCTAACTCTAATCCTATTTCCATAGCGGACCCGGACTCCGGGGCTAACCCTGTGCAGGTGACGCTGACGGCCACGAACGGCAGCATCACTTTAAGCGGCACGTCGGGCCTGAGCTTTACCGTCGGCGATGGCACAGCCGACGCGCAGATGACCTTTACAGGGACTATCGCGAACATCAACGCCGCTCTCAACGGGCTGGTGTTCGCGCCCCCGCCCGCATATGACGGGGCAGCCTCGATCCAGATTGTGACCAACGACCAGGGCAATACTGGTTCGGGCGGCGCTCTCTCAGACACGGACACCGTCAACATTACGGTGCTGGGCGGCGGCACGTTGGCCTTCTCCTCTGCGACCTACACGGTGGCCGAGGACGGAGGCAGCGTCATCATCACGGTCAACCGCGCGGGCGCTTCAAACGGCGAAGCGCGCGTCAATTACGCGACCAGTAATGGCACAGCCACTGCCGGGTCGGATTACGCGGCGGCCTCTGGTCAGTTGGTCTTCGCAGACGGTGAGACGAGCAAGACTTTCACCGTCACTGTCAACAACGACACGACGGACGAGGCGGACGAGACCATCGACCTGACGCTCTCGGGCATCTCGGGCAGCAGCAGTAGTCTGGGCGAGCCCTCGACTGCCGTGCTGACCATCATCGATAACGACCCGCCTGTCTTTCAGTTCAACTCGCCGACCTACAGCGTCAACGAGGACGCCCTCTATGTGACCGTCACGGTCAGCCGCACGGGGGATGCCTCCGCGCCGGTTTCGGTTAACTACGAGACAAATGACCAGGCGGGCCTGAACCCGTGCAATCTCTTCAACGGGATCGCCTCGCCGCGTTGCGACTACGCCTACTCGGTCGGCAAACTGAACTTCGCCGCAGGGCAGGCCAGCCGCGACATCATCATTCCCATCGTCAATGACGTTTATGTTGAAGGCCCAGAGACCTTCACCATCACGTTGAGCCATCCGACGGGAGGGGAAGTGGGCGTGCCGGGCAGCACGACGATTACCATCAACGACGACGACCATGGCGGCGCGGCGAACCCGATTGACAGTAACGAGTTCTTCATCCGCCAACTCTACATAGACTTCCTCGGACGGCTGCCGGACCAGGCGGGGCTGGCCGCGTGGCTCAACATTCTCAACAACTGCCCGGCCGGCAATACCAGTTGTGACCGCATAGCCGTTGCTCTGGGCTTCGCACAGTCGGACGAGTTCGCAACGCGCGGCTACTTCATCTACCGCACCTACCGGGCCAGCCTGGGCCGGATTCCGCATTACACGGAGTTCGTCCCGGACATGGCCAGGGTCAGCGGCTTCCTGAACGCGCAGGAGCTTGAGGCGGCGAAGGCCGACGTCATTAACAACTTCATGGCGCAGCCGGAGTTCACGGGCCGCTACGGCGGGACGGACGACGCGACTTACGTCAACCTGCTGGAGCAAACGGCCCAGGTGACTCTGCCGAACAAGCAGCAGTTGATCGATGACCTGGCGAATCACACGAAGACTCGCGCCGAGGTCTTGCGAATCGTGATAGACACAGGTGAGGTTCAAGCCAAGTACAGCAGCGAGGCGTTCATCGTGATGAACTACTTCGGGTTCCTGAGACGCGACCCTGACGCCGCGTACCAGGGCTGGATTGACCTCTTCAACAGCACGCACGATTACCGGGCCGTCGTCAGCGGGTTCATCAACTCGTCCGAGTA
>DATEMM010000092.1:0-5204 GCA_035275605.1 Pyrinomonadaceae bacterium | reverse complement strand
TTGGCACAGGACCAGCGCCGTCTCCCTCCCGCCGGAAATTTATTTGACCGCCCGGCATCCTCCATGTATTGTTCGCGCCGGTCGCGTCAAATCATAATCAGTATCATTCGCACCAACCTGGACCCGTGCAGGGGCTCTGTCTTTAATTCCACATTCAAGCTGGTTCAAATCGCTTCGAGCAAGCTCAAAGCCTCGCTGACAATGTGGATCGAAGTCACCGCGTGCGCGCAGGGCGACGGGGAAGGCGCGTTGTGGGGGCTCGACACAAAGATGCAGCTCTGGGGCATGGGCCAGGAGTCGGCGGGCGGTAAGTGGGGCCCGTGGAACGGGCCGAACTGGCTGAGTGCCCCGAAGCTCCGCAACATGGCCGCCGTCTAGACGGCAGTCAACCGCAACAATGAGATCATCCACGGCGCGTGCATCCTGGGGATAACAGACGACTACAAGATTGTGTTCAACGAACAGCCCAAGCCCGGCACCAATAACTGGTACGGTTGGACCGTGGCCGGCTTTAAAGACACGCTGAGGGGTTACGAGATAACTGCCGCCAGACAGAACAACCAGAGTGCACGTGTCTGGGTCATCAGCAATGATCAGGTCTTAGTGAGCCAGCAAGTGGATATTAATTCCTCCCCGCCCGGTTGGGAGCGCTATTGGACGCCTGATATATAGGCATCCCACGAATAACTGGTCGTAAGCCCGACAATTCAGTCAACCCACCGCTTGACGCTATCCTGTTGAGGGGACAAGCATGATGAGGGACATGCTAATGGGCGGCCGGGTTGACTGAGTTGTCGGGCGCGCTTGCTTAATCAGTCGAGAGCCTTTCTCAAAGCTGCTTTCGCGAGCAGGCGCGTCGAATCCAGTGTGGGTAGAGGAGTATCGTCCGGGCGGACGATTATAGGTAGCTCAGTGCAGCCGAGGACGACCGCGTCACACCCGAGCGCCTTTAACTTGTCCGCCACTTCATTGAGGTACAGGCGGGAGGCTTCGGGGAAGATGCCGTTGACCAGCTCGTTGAAAATAATCCCGTTGATTTTTATCCGGTCCTCTTCCTCAGGGATTCTGCTCTCTATTCCGAATTCCTTTAAAGCTTCTGGATAGACAGGCCCTTCCGTTAGATACTTCGTACCTAAAATGCCGAGCCGCGCGTAGCCCAGACGGTGTGCCTCTTCGGCGACTGCGCCGGCGATGTGTAGCCAGGGAATGGGAGAGAGCGGGATTAAGTATTCAAACGCCTGGTGGTACGTGTTGTCCGGGCAGATAGCGAAGTCCGCCCCGGCTTCGGCAACCTTGCGCGCGGAAGCTGCTAAAATCTCGCCGACCGCCTTCCAATCGTTTGCGCGAATGTAGCGCATGTGCTCGGCCATCGGCACGGAGTTCATGGTAATCTCCGGGTGATTATGCTCACCCATGACGGCCAGCGCTTCCAAGCAAATCGTGCGATAACAGAGGGCCGCGCCCTCTGCGCTGCCTGCTACGATACCTATGTGTCGGGTCACAACTTCTTCACCTCCGCTCCTTTTAAAGACCTTCGGAATTATTAACGTGCCGTCCGCGGTGTACGGACGTTCATGCCCCCTCCACCACGATCATCTGTGTCACGGAAGCGCTCTGACGCAGTTGCTTCGGGGCGGCGTATTCCTGTGAGCTCCACCAGGCTTTGGCCTTCTCCACACTTTCAAATTCGACCACCACAATGCGGTTCGGCTCCCAGCTCCCCTCCAGGGTTTCCGCGCGCCCGCCGCGGACAAGAAACTTGCCGCCGTAGGCCGCAAGCGTCGCTGGCACAGCGGCCTTATACCGCTCATAAGCTTCCGGGTCATTGACCTGCACATCGACGATGAGGTATCCAGCCATTTCGATTCTCCCTTTAACAGTCGAAATAGAATTTCATATTAAGATAATGAATCTGGCGAGGTCCGGGAACTCTATCATGAATCAGCCAAGAGATGATATTATCTGGTCCGGCTCTCCCCGGCCCTACCCTTTAACCAGAAAGCTACAATGAAGAAAACCTACGCTCGCCAACTTCTACTTGTTTGCTTGTTCTCACTTCTCTTTCAGATTTGCGGCAACAACACACAAGGCCAGCAACAGGGCCAGGGCTCAGCTCAACCGGAGCAGCAGGAGCAGGACGAAGACGTCATACGCATTTCGACAGACCTGGTTCAGACGGGCGTCTCCGTCTTCGACAAGCAGGGCAGATTCGTCGAGGGTTTAAAGAAAGAGGACTTCGAGCTCAAGGTTGACGGCCAGCCGGTCGAGATAGGCTTCTTCGATCGCATCTTCGCGGGAACAGCGCGCGAGGAAGTACTGCTCACAGCGCCGCGCGGAGATTCTCGCGCGAAGGAAGCTACAAAGGAGACGCCGGAGGTGAGGCCCGTGGAACGCGGGCGAGTAATCGTCTTCTTTGTAGACGACATACACATCGCCCCGGAAAATCTGAAGAGCGCGAAGGAAACCATCACTCGGTTTATAGATAATGAGATGGGGCCAAACGACCTAGTCGCTATCGCCTCGCCGAGCGGGCAGATAGGATTCCTACAGCAGTACACGAACAACAAGGACGTTCTCAAGCAGGCCATCGCCCGCCTGACCTACAGGCCTTTCGCCACGCGCGATCTTGAGCCGCCGATCATGACCGAAGGCCAGGCGGTTCTGATAGACCGTGGCGATAAAGAGGTCATAGCTTATTTTGTAATGCAGACGATTGGGCCGAAGGCCGAAGAGATAGTCAGGCGACGGGCCAGAATACTACTAGAGCAGGCATCAGGTCTCAGCAAAGCCACGCTTTCGTCCCTTGAGACCCTGGGGCGTCGCTCCGCCGTCATGCCCGGGCGCAAGCTCATCTTTTTCATCTCGGACGGCTTCGCCATAGACACCAGACACAGCGACACAATAGAGAGAATACGAAGCATCACAGATGCCTCCATACGTTCAGGCGTGGTAATTTACTCCGTGGACTCCAGAGGGCTCGTCACGGACATGATGGACGCGACCGTTACCATTCCCCCTCAGGGCCGCGTTGCGAGCGCCATGCGTGGGATCGGGGAAGACGTGCTCAACGCTCTCGCAGCCGACACGGGCGGCCGCTTCATACATAACACGAACGACTTCGGGCCTAATCTGAACAAAGCTCTCAAGGAGACCTCTACCTACTATCTGCTGGCGTGGCGTCCCGTTCAAGAAGCAGTCGGCGGTAAAAGGTTCAGACGCTTAGAGGTGAGAATTAAGAACAGACCCGAGCTGTCCGTGAAGGTACAGCGCGGATATTTCGAGGGCGCGCAGGAAGCCAGCCATAAGGAGAGCACAACAGCGAAGGCCACGGCAGCGTCCGCAGATCCTTTGCTCAAGGCGATGAACGGACTCTTCCCGAGGCGGGAGATTCCGACTCGGCTAGCCTTAAACTACATGGATACTCCAGCCGTCGGCTGGACTCTGGTGGCTTCTGTGAAGGTCGAAAGCGACGCACTTAAATTCGAGCAGCAAGGCGACAAGGTTGCCGCCGTCGTTGACATAGCAGGGACGATCTATGACGTAAAGGGCAAGGCTTTAGATAGTTTCAGACATCGCCTGAGCGTTCCAGATAACTCTTCGGCCACAGGCGGCAAGGCACCCGACATCATCTACAATCACCGCGTCACGCTCAAGCCAGGGCTTTACCAGGTACGCGTGGCCGCGCTCGATAGGTCGAAGGGGCAAACGGGCAGCGCCACGGAATGGATAGAGATACCAGACCTCACCAAGCGGGGCCTGTACATGAGCAGCCTCATTGTGGGCGAGCGGAAGGCTAGTGCGGGGGAGGAGAAGAAATCGGAGACGCTGGTTGAAGGCGTGCCCGTGAGCGTTGACCACAGGTTCGAGCGTACCTCTAATCTGCGCTTTCTCGTCTACGTCTACAACGCAGCATCAGCAACAGCTCAGCCAGACGTTGCCATTCAGGTACAGATTTTCCGCAACGGCCAGCCAGTGCTTACTTTGCCGCCGCGCAAGCTTTCGACCGCATCCCAGGACCCTACGCACCTGGCCTACGCGGCGGAGCTTCCGCTCGAAGAGCTAAGCACGGGACAATACGTTCTACAAGTCACGTCCATTGATCAGATAGCCAAGACCAGCGCCTCTCAGCGCGTTCGCTTCGAGGTTCAGTAAAACAAATGAGAGCCGCGCTGGCTCGCGCTCCGGTTGAATGAGTTGTTGGGCGGCACTAGGCTGCGTAAATGGCCGCGTGTTTTCTTCACCTCTGTCGAGCCAAGTAGTTCCGTGCTTCCCTGACGGCGGGCTGCCGCGTCTCGCCGTCAGCAACCTGGAGCAGCTCTCGGTAATAGGTGCGTGCCAGCGACTCGTCTCCGAGCGCGCGTGCAGCCCTGGCTGCGCCAAGCAAGCTGTTGAAACGCCTCGGATAGAGTTCCATCGAGCGCTTGTATACCGACAGCGCTTCCGCCGGACGCTTCTGCTCTATGTACAAATCCCCCAGGAGTTCGTGCGCGGGGAGCGTCGGTCCAGGCGTTACGGCGTGTTTCGGGGTCGAGAACTCAAGCTCGGTGGCCTCTTGCATCAGCACAACGCTTGCTTCCCTCTGCCCCTCCACATGAGCGAGCCAGGCGCTCAACTCCAGTTGAAGGATTCGGACGTTCCTTGCAAACAGATCCTCTCCTGCTTTGCGGGTCGCGTCTTCCAATTCCTTCAGGCGATTGACTGCTGCTTTGGCCGCTTCAGCTTTCCCCAAATGTGCCGCGCCCAGGCCGCGCGCGAACTGCACGATTGACTCAGGCCAGGTGAAACGATCCCATTCAAGCGTCGCGGGCTCACGGGGAACGATTTCCGCGGCCTCTCTCCAGGCGTGCCGCTCCAGTGCGTAGCGTGCCTGCGTAGAGGCCAGGTGAAAAGCCGTCTTGAAGGTAGGCTCCAGTCTTGCCGTCGCGCGCAGCCGCTTCAACTGTGCGGCTGCACGGGCGTCCGCGCCTTTCTGAAGATATGCATAGACGAGATACTCTATAGCGTGTGGAAACTCGTCCCACACGAATTCTCCACGTTCACCCGCGGGATATTTTAAGGCCGCCTCCGCCGCACGCAGATTTCCCCGGATGACTGCGTTCCAATCCCCCAGGCGGGTATAGATGTGAGTCGGCATGTGGAGCGCGTGGGGGTTATTCGGAGCGACCCTTTCATACTTGCGCGTGACTTCCAGCAATTCGCGTTCG
>DATEMM010000091.1:0-6668 GCA_035275605.1 Pyrinomonadaceae bacterium | reverse complement strand
ACGGGCCGCGCGCGCGGGCGGCGGGGCGTCCGGCGGAAGCGGCGGCTGAACATCCGGCGTGACCTCCGTGAAAGCGTTTCCGCTCATCTCGACAAAGCCGGTGAACGGCTGGTTCGAGAAATTAATGACGACCAGCGCCTCTTCGTCGTTTGAGCGGCGCACGAAGGTGACGATGCGCGACTCGTCTGAGTTACGCAGCCATTGCAGGTCGCCGCGCCTGAGCGCCTCGCTCTCGCGGCGCAGCGCAATCATCTGTTCATAGAAGCGCGGGAATTCGGGACGGCGCTCGGCGATCTGCCAGAGAACGGGAATCTTCTCAAAGAGCGCGGGCGCGCCGGACTCGGCCGTGTCGCCGACCTCCATCCCGTTGTAAAGCATTGGCACACCGTCGAGCGTGAACATCAGTGCGGAGGCGGCCAGCGCGCCGCGCTCGCCGAATCTGGCGACGGCCCGCCTCTCGTCGTGGTTGTCGGAGAAGCGCATGTGCAGGGCTCCGCGCGGAAAGGTCCTTCGCTCCTCCTCCCAGGTCTGGCGGAAGACGGTCGCGGGCTTCATCCCCATCAGGGCTTCCGTTAAGGCGCTGTGCATCGGCCACGCGTAGTCGAGGTCGAAAGCCTTGACCAGCAGGTCCGGCGAATTCCACTCGGCGAGCAGGAAGATGTCCGGCTTGACCTTCTCCAGCTCGGCGCGCGCACGCTCCCAGAAATCTGTCGGCACGAACCCCGCCACGTCGCAGCGAAAGCCGTCCAGGTCGAATTCCCTGAGCCAGAATTTCAACATCTCGACCATGTAATCGCGCAGGCGCGGATTGTCGTAGTTGAGATCGGCCACGTCCGCCCAATCAGGTACGGGCGGGATGATTTTGCCGCTCGGGTCGTGCGTGTAGAAATCGGGCTGTTTCATCAGGACGCTGTCCCAGGCCGTGTGATTCGCCACGATGTCGATAATGACTTTCATCCCCCGGCGGTGCGCCTCCGCGACGAGCCGCTTCAAATCCTCCTTCGTCCCGTAGTCCGGGTTGATGGCGTAGTAGTCTCGCACGGCGTAGGGGCTCCCGATGCTGCCCTTCTTCTTCGCCTGCCCGATGGGATGAATCGGCATCAGCCAGAGGATGGTCACGCCGAGGCGTTTTAGCTCGTCCAGCCGCGCCGTCACGCCGTTAAAATCCCCGCGCTCGGAGAAGACGCGCGGGAAGATTTCGTAGACCACCCCGTCGCGCACCCAAGCGCGCGTCGCCCGCGCCGTCTCCCTGGAAAAATCTCGCGGCGCAGGCTGCTGTGCCAGCGACCCCGGCCCGGACAGCACAAGGAGGCTCGCCCCCAGAAGCAGACACCAGAGGCGACGACGAAGGCCGAAAGGCTTGCGGCCTGGTACAGATGGCACAACGCTTTCTGTGCCAACGTGCCCTTTCCTTCTTCTTCTCAAAATCACCGCTCCTCATCAATCAGGCCGGTGCTCGGCACGGGCTGGGCCGTCACCGGCGGGATTAATGGCTCATGCTCATCGCCCTTGATGACTTTCCCGACGGGAACTTTATCCGACTCGTCTCGCACGAACGAGACGCAGGCGGCGGCGATTAGCAGAAAGACCCCGCCCGCCATCACCACGTAGAGCGGGGCACGCGGGTTGTCCCTTCCGAAGAGTGCGCGGATGACCGGGCCGAAAGTGAACGAGGCAATAATCTCCGGAATGACTATGAAGAAGTTGAAGATGCCCATGTACACGCCCATCCGCGCGGGCGGAAGCGCCCCGGAAAGGATGGCGTAGGGCATGGACAGAATCGAGGCCCAGGCGATGCCGACGCCGACCATCGTCAGGAGCAGGATGTTTTTGTCCTGTATGAAGTAGGCCGAGAGCAGGCCGATTGCGCCGCAGATGAGCGAGACGACGTGGACGGTCTTGCGACTCGTCTTGCGGGCCAGAATCGGCAACAGGAAGGCGACGGCGAAACAGGTGATTGAATAGACGGCGAAGGCGTTGCCGCCCCACGCCTGCCCGTCCGTAAAGCGCGGGTCGCGCTCCGTCGTCGCGCCAAAGATGTGATACGAGGTCATCAACCCGAAGAACATCCACATGCAGAAGAGCCCCAGCCAGGTGAAGAACTGGACGACCGCCAGTTGCTTCATGGTCGCGGGCATCTCGCCTATGGCCGAGAAAATCTCGTTGAGGCCGGCGGAGATCCCTTTGTGCTCGCGCCGCTTGCGCCGGAACTCTTCCATGTCGTCGGGCGGGTACTCCTTCGAAGTGAAGACAGTCCAGAGCACGCAGAGCAGGAAGGCGACCGCGCCGATCTTGAAGGCGTAGTTGATGCTCGAAGGAATGGTGCGGACGGCTGTGTCGGCAGCGGCGGCGCGCCCTTCGTCCACACCCATCCGGCGGAAGATGTAAGGCAGCAGGTTCGCGAGCGTCTGGCCGATGCCGATGAAGAAGCTCTGCATGACGAAGCCCGCGGTGCGCTGGTCCGTGTTGAGCTTGTCGGCGACGAAGGCGCGGAAAGGCTCCATCGAGACGTTGATGCTGGCGTCCAGAATCCAGAGGAGCCCGGCGGCCATCCAGAGCACAGGCGAATCGGGCATGAAGAAGAGGGCGATGCTGGCTAGAATGGCCCCGACCAGAAAGTAAGGGCGACGCCTTCCTAGGCGATTCCAAGTGCGGTCCGACATAGAGCCGATGACGGGCTGCACCAGCAGACCTGTGACCGGCCCAGCGAGCCAGAGAATCGGAATGTCGTCAGGGTTCGCGCCAAGGTAGGTGTAGATGCCGCTCATGTTGGCGAGCTGCAATCCCCAGCCGAACTGTATGCCCATGAAGCCGAAGCTCATGTTCCAGATTTGCCAGAAGCTCAAACGCGGTTTCTGCTGCATGACCTGTCGCTCCTCTTCAAAGGGAGTCTGAGAGTCCGGAGTCTGAAGTCTGGAGTCAAAAGAAAGAACAGCTTTTGACCAGTTGACTCCCGGCTCCGAGACTCCAGACTCCAGACTTCAAACTTATCTCGCGTAGCGCCGCCCGTGACTATCGCAACCTGCTCTGTAAAAGGTTTCGTTCTCACTTACCTGACCGCATAGACGCTCGCCGAGCGCGCCGGTAAAGTCGTCCTGAAAGTCTCGTTCGTGACGCGCACATCCTCTGACACGCTGAGCCTGTCCGTGAATCGCGTGCCCTCTTCCACGCTCGCCTGGCGCGCGTCGAATTCAAACGTGGCGGGATTGGTGTCGTTGTTAATGATGACGATTACAACCGAGCGGCCAGAGACGCGCGCGTAGGCGTATTGCTGCGGCGCGACGTACAGGTTGACGAGCGCGCCGCGCCTGAGCGGCTCCAGCTCGGCGCGCAGGTGCAGAAGCCTGCGCACGTGCTCGAAAAGCTCCTGCTCCTCGGCCGTGCGCCCGGCCCTAGTAAAGGCGTTGCGGGGGTCACGGGGGAAGCCGCCCGGAAAATCCTGGCGCGTGGTCGGCTCGTCCACGCCCTTCATCGCTATCTCGTCGCCGTAGTAGAGCTGCGGCGTGCCGCGCGTCGTCAGGAGGAACGTGTGTGCCAGTTTCGCCCCCGTCAGGTTCGCGCCCGGCTCGCTCATGAATCGTCTGTCGTCGTGGTCGCCCAGAAGCGTGACCAGCACGTCCGGGTTCGGGTAAAGGTAATCTTTCGCCAGCGTCTTCGGCACCTCGTCCAGATTCTTGCCCTCGGCGAAGGCGTGGCGGATGGGGTAGAAGAGCGGGAAGTCCAGGAGTGTGTCCAGGCCGGAGTCCACGCCGTCGAAGCGCACGCGCCCGCCCTGAAAGAAGGCTACGTGTACGGCGTCGCCGTCTTTGACCTCGCCGACGACGCGGAAGTTCGGATACTCGCGTTTGATGGCCGCGGTCCATTCGCGCCAGAAGCTGTTGGGGACGTACTGCCAGGTGTCCTGCCGAATGCCGTCCAATCCGGTGGTGCCAATCCACCAGAGCGTGTTCTGGATCAGGTAGCGCTCGACCTCCTCGTCCCGCTGATTGAGGTCGGGCAGGAAGTCCAGGAACCAGCCTTCCATAGTCTCGCGCCGAGCCTTCGCTTCGGCGCGCGGGTCGTGCAGCATCCAGGTCTGAAAGACGTTCTTGAGGTGCGAGGCGCGCGTCCCGTTGTACCAGGTCGGCGTGGGCGAATCCTCCACCCAGGGATGATACGGGCCTGTGTGGTTCGCTACCTGGTCCTGAATAATCTTGATTCCCTGCCGGTGCGCCTCCTCGACCAGCTCGCGAAGTTTTGCGAGCGTGCCAAAATGCTCCTCGACTCCGTAGAAGTCAATCGCGCCGTAGCCGTGAAAGCCCGTGGTCGTATCGTTCTCTTTCTTTTCAATCTCGTCCGGGTGATTGACGTTGTCGTACCAGGGGGTGAGCCAGATGGCCGTCACGCCCAAATCTTTCAGGTAAGGCAGTCGATTGATGACGCCCTGTAGGTCGCCGCCGTGATAGCGAAATTTATGATTGCGATTATAAAGACCGCGCGATTGCGGCGGGTCGTTGTTGGAAGGATCGCCGTCGCTGAAGCGGTCTGGCATGAGCAGGTAGATAACATCGTCTGTCGAGAAGCCCTGGAAGCGACCCGCGCGCCCGAGCGGTGCGGAGATGTCAAAAGGCGCGTCCGTCGTCCCCGAGGCGGTCACGATGCGGAGCGAACGGCGGCCAGGCTTCGCCTGCGAATCGATGACAATGTCCACGAACAGGTACGTGCCCGCCGCGTTGACGCGCGTCAGGCCAGCGGTCAATCCAGCGCCCACGGCCTCGACGCGCGCGCCCGATAGATTACGCCCGCGAATGAGGACGCGCACAGGATTAATGGAGTGACCGGGCCACCAGTTCGGCGGCTCGACCTTGAGAGCCTGCGGCGCGCCCTGCGCCGCGCAGACAGACAAAGCAGCAAATAGTAAAGCGGCAAGGAGAATGCCCCGCGCTAACATATTGAGAAGAATTTTATTCATGCACGTTAAGCGCAGAGAGTGTCATCCCCCAAGGGGATGAACATAATAGCCGAGGGCAACGCCCCCGGAACCTGAGCGAACTCAGACCTTATATTCCGCTTCTTATGCCTTTCCTTCCAGTTTCTGTTCGCGCCCGTAGATTTGTGTCAGCTTCCTCAAGCGCTCTCCTATCTCCGTTGTGAGCGCGCCCGTTTTGTAGCGCCAGGCCCAGTTGCCGTTGGTGCTGTTGGGCAGATTCATGCGCGCTTCCGGCCCGAGACCTAGTAAATCCTGGAGCGGGATGATGGCCGTGTCGGCGACAGAGGCGAGGACTGCTCGTATGAAGTCCCAGTGAATCTCACGGCCGTCCGCGTCCAGGTAGGCCAGGCAGAAGGCGCGCTCGCGCTCGATCTGGCCTGCGTCGCGCGTCGAGCCCATCCCGGCGACGCTCGTAAACCAGCCGACCGTGGTGTCGTTATCATGTGTGCCAGTGTAGACCACAGAGTTGCGCACGTAGTTGTGCGGGAGGTCTATGTTGTTGGTGTCACCGCCGAAGGCGAATTGCAGAATACGCATGCCCGGCAGTCCGAAATCGTCGCGCAGGGCCTCTACGTCCGGCGTGATGACGCCTAAGTCCTCCGCGATGATCGGCAAATCTCCGAGCGCATTCTTAATCGCCGTGAACAGTTCTCTGCCCGGCACGTTGACCCAGCGCCCGCGCTCCGCGGTCTTGTCGCCGCCCGGAATTTCCCAACTGGCCGCGAAGCCGCGAAAGTGGTCTATGCGCAGGATGTCGAAGATTTCGAGCGTGGCGCGCACCCGCTCAATCCACCAGCGGAAACCGTCCGCGAGCATACGGTCCCAGTTGTAGATTGGATTGCCCCAGAGTTGGCCCGTCGCGCTGAAATAGTCCGGCGGGACGCCCGCGACGACCAATGGGTTTCCAGCCTCGTCCAGCTTGAACTGCTCCGGGTTCATCCACACGTCCGCCGAATCGCGCGCGACGAAAATGGGAATATCGCCGACGAGCTTTATATTGCGCTCGTGACAATAGGCTTTCAGCTTCGCCCACTGCTTGAAGAAGAGGAATTGGTAGAACTTCTGCGCGTCAACCTCTTCGCGCAGATGCGCGCGGGCACCATGAAGCGCCGGGGGGTCGCGGCGCGTGAGCGCGGGCTCCCACTCGTTCCAGGCTTTGCCCCCCTGCGCGTCCTTCAGGGCACGGAAGAGCGCGTAGTCGTCCAGCCACGACGAGGCCCGGCGGGAGAAGTGCTCGAATTGTGCCACTTGTTCCGCATCTCTTCCTCGACGGAAACGCTCGAAGGCCCTCCGCAGCAGGCCGTTTTTAAACTTGATGACCTCGCCGAAATCAACCCGCTCTTCCGGGAAGGCCGGGACGTGTGCCAAATCTTCTTTGTCGAGGAGGCGGTCGCGGACCAATCGTTCGGGACTGACGAGCAGGGTGTTGCCGGCGAAGGCCGAGAAGCACTGATATGGAGAATCACCGTAGCCGGTCGGCCCGAGCGGCAAGACCTGCCAGAGGCCCTGACCGCTCTGTGCCAGAAAATCCGCGAAGCGGTAGGCTTCGTCGCCCAAATCACCGACGCCGAACCTTCCGGGCAGGCTCGTCGGGTGCAGCAGGATGCCACTCGATCTAGGGAAGCTCACAAAGGCCCCCTCCTCGAATAATTTTCTGAAATTCAGCTAAAGACTTTGGCGGCCAGTATAGCCCAAAAAC
>DATEMM010000090.1:0-4051 GCA_035275605.1 Pyrinomonadaceae bacterium | reverse complement strand
TCCGCCCCCGGCCTTATTTTTCGGTAGGGTCCTAAATTGAATTACATAACATGACCTAGGGAAAGCTGTCCGCAAGCCCCGAAGGGGCGAGATATGAAAGCCTGGGGCAGCGCCCCAGGAATAGATGCAAGTTTAAGGATCAAGCCCTGAAAGGGCGGAATATGTATTCCGCCCTTTCAGGGCTTATCCTGATGGGCGACGTGTGACCTGTGGCGATGCCCCAGGCTATTGTATTTCGCCCCTTCGGGGCTCTCGGACGGCTTCCCTCTGATCATGTTCTGTAATTCAATTTTGGACACGACCTATTTTTTGACCTCTCAGGTACTTTCCTCCCCGCCTCAAGTTTTCCTCAAGTCAGTCCGCTAATTAAAAACCGCCTATTTTCTTAGGGATTTTGGCCGCCTCCGGCCTCACGCACCGACTCAACCTTTTCTCAAGCCCCTTTGGTTATTTTGCCACCATCGTTATTCGAGAAACCCTCGCATCGGTTCGGAGAAGGGCACCGCCCAGGGGCAGGCGGCACGGCCAGGCTGGTAATCGAGAACGGAAATCCGAAGGCCCCTCGAACCCTAGTTATCCGAGAAACTTTAAGATCACCCGGAGGCCATCAAATGTACGGCAAATCTAACAAGCTTCACTCAGTCCTGATTCTTTTGGTTTTCCTTTTTGCTTCAATCGTCGTGCTCAACCGGACGGCGACTGTGCCAGTCAGCGCCGACAGCGGCGTGACCTCCCTGATTGTAGAGCTGCGCGACGAGCCCGCAGCCGTTTATAAAGCTAAAGCGCAAAAGTCCGGGGCCTCCGTTTCGGACGCTCAACTGCAAGCCTACCGCGATCAGCTCAGCGCCTCGCAGAACCAATTTCTGAGCGACTTGCAGGCCCGCGGCGTCTCCTTCCAGGTGGACGGCGTGGACGTCAAAGGTCTGGATGGCCTCTCGATGGGGCGCGTCGAGTTTCGCAACACGCTCGTCTTGAACGCCATCACGCTGCTCGTCCCGAAGTCGGCCGTCGCCGTCATCAAGAGCATGCCGCAGGTCAAGCGCGTCGAACCCAACCGCGTGCAGAAACTCCTTCTCGAAAAGAGCGTCGATTACATCAACGCGCCCGCCGTCTACGGGCAGGTGCAGGAGCTGACGGCCGACAGCGATAACCGCGAAGGCTACGAAGGCCAGGGTATCAACGTCGCCGTGCTGGACACAGGCATTGATTGGAAGCACGAGATGTTCGGCGGCGATGTGACGCCCCCGCGCCACGGTCTCGCGCCGCCCGTCGCCGCGCTCAATACGAACAAGAAAGTCATCTACTACCTGCCGCTGACTGGCACAGTTGACGACTACGGCCACGGCACGGCCGCCGCGTCGAACATCGCTGGCTACCTGGGATTCGCCCCTGGCGCGGACAAGCTGCCGGGAACGGCCGACGACATACGCCTGCATGGCGTTGCGCCGCAGGCGCGCCTCATGGGCTACAAGGTCTGCACTGGCACTGGGAGCTGTTTGACGGCTGCGACCAACCTTGCCATAGAGGACGCCGTCAGCCCGCGCACGCTCTCTTTACAACCGAAGCCCGTGGCGGACGTCATCAACCTTTCCTTAGGCGGCCCCGGCGGCCCGGACGATTCTTCTGCGGTTGCGGCCAGCAACGCCGCCCTGCTCGGCACCACGGTCGTCGCCTCCGCCGGTAACGAAGGCCCCGGCGAAAACACGGTGGGAAGCCCCGCCTCCGGTCGCCACGTCATCGCGGTCGGCGCAAACAACGAGCCCGCGGGCGGCTCTAACACGGTCGATCTTATCGGCGGTCGCTCGCAGATGATCGCGAACCTTCTGGACGGCTCGACGCCGCCGAGCGCGGACATCACACAGAACTACGTCTTCTGCGGCCTCGCGGAGACACCTGACCAGGTGCCCGATTCCGTCAGCGGCCGCATCGCGCTGATTGAGCGCGGCGGGACCGTCAACACGCCCGAAGGCTTGCCGACCAGCGCTGGCACAGGTCTCTTCTCGAACAAGGCTGCTTTCGCCTTAGCCAAGGGCGCAGTGGCCGTCATCATCTACAACAACGTGGACGGCGAGCTCTCCTCGGCCACCGTGCGTGCTTCGACCATCCCCGTCGTCGGCATGTCGAAGGAGAACGGCCTCTACCTGAAATCGCTCATCGGCTCGGACGCCTTCGGTGCGGTCTCCGCCAAACAGGCGCGTCTGAACAAGACGCTGCTCTTCAATCCGCAGATGGCCGAGTTTTCCTCGCGCGGCCCCGTGCAGGGCCTCGGGCAGGTGAAGCCTGACGTGACGGCCCCAGGCGTGGCGATTCTCTCGGCAACTGTGCGCGTGGGCAGCGCCGACGCTAACACCGGCACGATGTTCGACCCGACGGGTTACATACACGCCAGCGGCACCAGCTTCTCCGGCCCGCACGTCGCGGGCGCGGTCGCGCTCGTCAAACAGGCGCATCTGAACTATTCGCCTGACATGATTCGCGCGGCCCTGATGAACACTTCGACCAACCTGCGCAACTCGTCGCGTGTGCCGAAGGCCGACGGGACGGCTGCGGATTCCATCATCGAGCAGGGCGCGGGCCTCGTTGACGTGGCGGCTGCCATCCGCGCGAAGGCACTGATGGGCGTCGAAGGCGACGGCATCAACGAGCCAGCGATTCTCGCCAGCCACTCGTTCGGCGAGACGCCGATTCTCAACAACCGCATCGCCAATACGCAGAGCGTGACCGTCACCATCCGCGACACCTCTGGCCAGGGCGGGACCTACAACCTTTCGACTGCCAACAACCGCTTCCTGCAACTGGACGGCGCGTCGGCCACTGTCAGCCCGTCGAGCGTGGAAGTTCCGGCCAACGGCCAGACCACCTTCACGGCCACCATCACGATTGACGGCGACAAGGTGCGCGACGCTTCCGGCCCGAAGCAGTTCCAGTGGTACGTTGTGGCACAGCGCGCCGGAAGCAGCGAAACCTTGAGGATGCCCATGTACCTGAGGGCGCTCCCGACCGTCCCGGCCGGCTCGGCCGCTTCGCAGACGGAAACCTTCACCGGCACAGTGCTGCTCGGGGACACTGGCGCACAGGCCGCCGACGGCATCACCTACGTCAACCAGGCATTCAATGTCAGCGCGGCGACTCTCAAGATTGACGCCACGCTTGACTTCGACACGTCGGACGGCGTGACCGACCTGGACTTCTACCTCTACGACGCCAACGGTAACGAGGTCGCCAGTTCCACGAACGCGGGCGGGCCTGAGAGCCTGAGCGCCAACGTCGCGGGTGGCGGAACCTACACCTACCGCGTCGTCGGGTGGACGAACGTGGCGGCACCCTACACGCTGACGAGCACGCAATCTCTGGGCGGCGCGCCGCCGATCATGCAGCCGTTCGACAGCGATTTTATCGGGGCCGACGGTCGCCGCACGGATTTCGACGGCAACTACACGCTCCGCTGGCAGTCGCAGGGCGACGTCCTCAAGTACGAAGTTGAAGAGACCACGGACGGCACGAACTACTCGGTTATCGGCCAGGTGGACGCCAGCACGACGACCCTGGCCCTACAGAACGTGCCGAACGGGACGCGCGGCTACCGCGTGCGCTCGATCACGCCGGGCCGTGTCGGCTTCTTCGTCACCATCCCGAGCAACGTTGAGAGCATCACGGTTGACCGGCGCGGCAAGGTGGACATCACCGGCACGACGAATTCAGCCATCTCCAACGTCTCGCTCGGGGGCGGGGTCTTCAAGCTCGACCTGGACCTGACGAACAACTCGACCTCGGCCTACGTCCCGCTCGTCGAAGTGAATATTGTTCGCATCGCCTCGACCTCCGGCGCGGTTCGCATCAACAACTCGGAGAACGGCGGCGACGGCAGGAGCGCGAACTCTGCGGCGCTGTTTAGTTACTCGAACCTGCTGGGCGCGGACCAAATCTTCTCGCCCGCCGAGAAGACAGGCAAGCGCACCATTCAGTTCCGCGACGACGCCGGGGAGATGTTCAGCTTCGACGCGGTCGTCACCGCCTACCAGAACGGCGGCACGAGTGGCGGCGGCGGCGA
>DATEMM010000089.1:0-3495 GCA_035275605.1 Pyrinomonadaceae bacterium | reverse complement strand
GCCCCTTCGTGCCTGCGCGATTTGCTCTCTCACCCGCGAGCTAAAATGGCTATAATCAGGCGCGCTCTAAACTTTCGCCCCCTGCCGCCAGTTCTCGGACCGAAACTGATTTGAAACCTGAAAAGGGAAATTAATGGGAATCTCGCTCAAACCCGAACACCTGAAGCGCTATCGCGACATTGCCTGGCTGTTCATGAAGTACGGGCGCTCCGACCTGGTCAAGCAGGCCGGCCTTGAGGATGCGCTTAGTGATGAGACGGTGGCCGAAGAGGTTTCGGCACCCGAGGCGGCGGAACTCTCCAAAGACCTCGAAAAGATGGGGCCGACCTTCGTCAAGCTGGCACAACTGCTCTCGACGCGCGCGGACCTCTTGCCGGTCCCATACCTGGAAGCGCTAGCGCGTTTGCAGGACGACGTCGAGCCGTTCTCCTTCAAGGAAGTCGAGGAGATCATGAACGAGGAGCTGGGCGTGCGCCTCTCCAAGGCTTTCGCCCGGTTCGAGGCGGAGCCGATGGCCGCGGCCTCGCTCGGCCAGGTGCATCGCGCGGAGATGCGCGACGGGCGCGAGGTGGTCGTCAAGGTGCAGCGGCCGAATGTTCGCGAAGTCGTTCTCAAGGACCTGGAAATCATGCAGGGCATCGCGGAGTTCCTGGACGCGCACACCGAGACGGGGCGCCGCTACGAATTCACAGGCATCCTCAACGAGCTGCGCAAGAGCTTGCTGCGCGAGCTGGATTACCGGCAGGAGGCGCGCAACCTCATCACCTTTAATCGCAACTTCCGCCAGTTCAACCGCCTCGTCGTGCCCATGCCCGTCGAAGACTACAGCACCACGCGCGTGCTGACGATGGAGTACGTAGAGGGCCGAAAGATTACTTCGCTAAGTCCGCTCGCGCTGATGGACATAGACGGCTACGGGTTGGCCGAAGAGCTTTTCCGCGCCTACCTTCACCAAATCCTCATTGACGGCATCTTCCACGCGGACCCGCACCCTGGCAATGTCTTCCTCACCTCGGACAACCGCATCGCCCTGATTGACCTCGGCATGGTCGGGCGCATCACGCCGCAGTCTCAGGAGAACATCCTGCAACTCCTGCTGGCCATCAGCGAGGGGCGCGGCGACGAGGCCGCGACGTTGACCATCAAGCTGGGCGAGCCGAAGGAGAGTTTCGAGCAGGAGAAGTTCAGCCGTCAGGTCGCGGACCTGGTCACGCAGCATCAGGGCAGCAACGTCCAGGAGATAGACGCCGGGCGCGTGGTGCTGGAGATAACGCGCATCTCCGGCGAGACGGGCTTTCGCCTGCCGCCCGAGTTCACGCTGATTGCCAAGACCCTGCTCAACCTGGATCAGATAGTCCACACCCTGGACCCGAACTTCGACCCGAACGCCTCCATCCGCCAGAACGCGACCGAGATCATGCGCGAGCGCATGACAAAGAGCCTCTCGCCGGGCAACCTCTTCAACACGCTGATCGAGGCCAAAGGGCTGATCGAAAAGCTGCCGGGTCGCATCAACAAGTTTCTGGACGCCGTCGCCAACAACGAGATGAAGATCAAGGTGGACGCGCTAGACGAAACGAAGTTGATGGAGGGCTTTCAGAAAATCGCCAACCGCATCACGATGGGACTGGTGCTCGCCGCCCTGATCGTCGGGGCCGCCCTGATGATGAGGGTCGAGACCTCTTTTACCATCTTCGGCTACCCTGGCATAGCCATCCTCTTCTTCCTGATCGCGGGCGGGGCCGGACTCTTCCTGGTCTTCAATATCCTCTTCAAGGACGAAAAGTCGGAGAAGAAGAAGCAGTAGCCGAAAGCCCTGAAGGGGCGCAATATAATAGCCTGGGGCATCGCCCCAGGAATCTGGCCCAGCATTCAACATCAAGCCCTGTAAGGGCGGAATATGTATTTCGCCCTTTCAGGGCTTAATCCCAATGGGTGATATGTGACTAGGGGCGTTGCCCCAGGCTTTCATATGACGCCCCGTTGGGGCTTTCGGACGCGTTCTCAGGCTTTCTGTTTTCTAATTAGATTGCTACTAAATATCGGCCCCGGTTGCTACCGCCAGAAGCGACTCGTATAATTCTCGGCAGACTAATTCAAAGAAAGTTCAGAGTTAAAGATCACACATGCCGATTTATGAGTATCAATGCCGCAAGTGCGGGGCCACCCTGGAAGCCATGCAGAAGGTGACGGATAAGCCGCTTGCTAAGTGCCGCGAGTGCGGCGGCCGGCTGGAAAAGCTCCTCTCGGCCCCGGCCATCCAGTTCAAGGGCTCCGGCTGGTACGTGACCGATTACGCAGGGAAAAAGACTGGCTCCAAGGAAGACGGAAAGAAAACCGAAGCTAAGGAAGAGAAAAAGAGCGCCGCGGAATCCTCTCCCGGCGGCGACAAGGCAACGCCCAAAGACTCAGCCTCCTCTAAAAAGTCTGGCACGTCAAAGAACGCCCCGTCGGGCGGCGACTAAAATTCAAAGATCACCGGGTTAGAGCCTTATGCGCGCGTTATCCAGAGCCCTGACAGCCTCCCTTTTATTCTTCGCTTTGCTCACTCTGGCCCTGAGCCAGGCCGGGCGACGCCCGCGCCCCGCGGACGGCGGCTCCATCCTGCTCAACGTCGTCGCCACGCGCGAGGACGACGCGAGCGCCCGCATCACCGGCAAGCAGATTTCCCTCTACGACGGTGGGATTGAGCAGACCATCAAGAGCTTCTCGCCCGACCCTAGCCCCGCGCGCATAGTGCTCCTGGTGGATAACTCGCTGACTATCCGCGCGGACGTGGAGAAGCTGGAGGAGGCCGCGCGGGAGTTCGCGTATGAGATTTACGAGGGCGACCAGTTACTCGTAGTCGGGTACGACGAGCAGGCCGAGATCGTCGCCGACTGGACGGACGACTCCAAGCAGATAGAGGCTTCGCTCAAAAATTTTCGTAAGAAGGGCGACCCGCACCTGTTCGACGCCCTCTCGGCGGTCGCGCAGGAGGCGCTGCTGCCATTGAGGGCGGCCAATCAGAAGCGCATCATCGTCGTCATCAGCGATGGGCTGGACCGCGGCAGCAAGACGAAGTTCGAGAGGATACTGGCCGAGCTGCAATCGCAGGACATCACCGTTTACGCCGTGCAGGCACAGGACCGCACGGGCGGCGCGCTCCGCCGCGACCGGCCAAAACCCGTGCAGGTGATCGCTAAATTGGCAGAGGGCACGGGCGGGCGCGTCTTCTCCATCAAGGAGCCGCGCGAGGCGGCCAAGGCCATCTGCGACGAGCTGCGCAAGAATCGCTACCTGCTCTCTTACGCCCCGTCGAACGTCTCCTACGGCGACACGCGCCGCCTGCTCATCGTCGCCGACTCCGGCATACAGGTGCGCTCCAAGACGCTCCAACCGCCGAATTAAAAATAAGTGATGAGTGATGAGTAAAAAGTGAGCAGTGAGCAGTAAGCAGTAAGCAGTCAACAGCCCCGCTAGGGGCGACGGATAATAGCCCAGGGCTTTAGCCCT
>DATEMM010000088.1:0-6697 GCA_035275605.1 Pyrinomonadaceae bacterium | reverse complement strand
CCGTCAGCAAGAGCGGCGCGGTTTCACCAGAGACGCGCGCAATCGCGAGCATCGCTCCAGTAGCTATCCCGGAAGCGGCCGCCGGCAGCACCACGCCCATCGTTACCTTCCACTGCGGCGCGCCGAGCGCCAGCGCACCCTCGCGCAGGCTGATTGGAACGAGCCGGATCATCTCCTCAGTCGTCCGCGCCACAATCGGGATCATCACGAGCGCCAGCGCCACGCCCCCTGCGAAGGCCGAGTAGTGCTTTGACGGCAGGACGAGCAGCGTGTAGACGAAGACGCCGACGATGATTGATGGCACGCCCGTCAGCGTGTCCGTCACGAACCTCACCACGCGCGCGAACCATCCGTCGCCGAACTCCGCCAGGTAAATGCCGCACGTGATGCCGAGCGGCAGGCCGATGGCCGACGCCAGGGCCAGTAGAATCAGCGAGCCGACAATCGCGTGGCCGATGCCGCCGCCTTCGCCGAGCGGCTTGTACGCGCTCGTCAGAAACTGCCAGTTAATCGCCGTCAAGCCCTGATAGGCGATGTAGCCCAGGATCAACAGCAGAATCGAGACGGCGACGAGCGCGCACAGCGCCGTCAAACTCGTCATCACAGCGCTCGTCGCTTTACGACGCCCTCTTCCAGGCAGCGCGGCTTCCATCAAGTAGCCCTCGCCGTGCCGCTCGTCCCGCGCGTGACGCTCCACACCAGGAGCTTGGCCGCGCCGTTGACGAGGAAAGTCACCAGAAACAGGATCAACCCGATCTCTATGAGCGCGCTGATTTGCAGACCGTCCGTCGCCTCCTTCAACTCGTTGGCGATGACGGAGGCGATGGTGTAGGAGGGCTCGAAGAGCGAGGCGCTGATTTCCGCGCGGTTGCCGATGACCATTGTGACGGCCATCGTCTCGCCGATGGCGCGCCCCAGGCCCAGGATGATCGCGCCGGCTATTCCCGAAGAGGCGTTGGCCAGAACGACGCGCGTAGTCTCCCAGCGGGTCGCGCCCAAGGCGAGCGCCGCCTCGCGCTGCGAGACTGGCACAGCCGTCAGCACGTCACGGACTACGGCCGAGATGATCGGCGTAATCATGATGGCCAGGATGATGCCGCCCGTGAAGAGCCCTATCCCCGTCGGCGTTCCACGAAAGAGCGGCAGCCAGCCGAAGAGGCGTGCCAAAAAGGGCTCGACGTACTCGCGCAGGAAGGGAGCGAGGACGAAGATGCCCCAGAGGCCGTAGACGACAGAGGGGATGGAGGCCAGAAGCTCGACCAGGAATCCGACCGGGCGCGAAAGCCTGGGGGGAGCCTGCTCAACCAGAAAGATGGCGACGCCCAGAGAGAGCGGGACGGCGATGACGAGGGCGATGATGGATGACATCACAGTCCCGTAGATGAAGGGCAGCGCGCCGAACTCGCGCCTGACAGGATTCCACTCGCGCCCGGTCAAAAATCCCCAGCCGAATTCATGGATGGAAAGGCGCGAGTTCGAGTACATCGCAACGATCATCGAGACGACGATCAGGAGCATGACGAGCGCGCTCAGGAAGAGAACGCCGCGGAAGATGGCGTCGCCAGTGCTGCCCGTCGGCGCGAGCGCGCGCCGCCAGTCCCACGAGCGAGCACGCGCTCCGAACTCGTCCGCCGGGGTGGGCAATTTGGGCTGAGCATTGGCCATAGGAAAGTCTGAGAGTCCGGAGTCTTGGAGTCTGGAGTCAACTGGTCAAAAACAGTCTTTGCCTTTGACTCCAGACTCCTAGACTCCAGACTCACGACTGTATTTATCGCAGGGGCTTTCCGCCGGAGGTGATTGAGTTGATTTTCTCCTCCGCGCGCTTGACGACTTCGGGCGGGAGCGGGGCGTACTGTAAGTCTCCGGCAAAACGCTCGCCGTCGTGAATCGCCCACCAGAGGAAGTCAACCAGGGCTTTACCCTTCACGGCGTCCTTCTGGTCCTTGTAGGCCAGGATGTAGGTGTAGCTGGAGATGGGATAGGCGTTTTCGCCCGCCGCGTTGACGATGGAGACGCGTAAATCCGGCGGCGTTTTCGCGACCGACTCGCTGGCGGCAGCCACGACGGCGTCCAGGTTGGGCTCGACGAATTTGCCGGCGCTGTTCTTTATCCGAGCGACCGGGAGCTTGCTTTTGACGGCGTAGGTCAGCTCCGTGTAGCCGATGGTGTTGGGCTGCTGCTTGATTTGGCCCATGACGCCTTCATTGCCCTTGCCGCCCTGGCCGACGGGCCACTTGGGCGATTTGTCAGCGCCCACCTTCTCCTTCCACTCCGGGCTGACTGCCGACAGGTACTCCGTAAAGACTGCGGACGTGCCGCTGGCGTCCGCACGGTAGACGACACGTATCTCTTCGGCGGGAAGTTGTACGCCCGCGTTGTCGGCCTTAATTCGCTCGTCGTCCCAGCGCTTGATCTTGCCGAGGAAGATGTCGGCCAGCGTCGCGGGTGAGAATTGGAGGGGCTGCGAGACGCCAGAGAGGTTGTAGGTGATGACGACCGCGCCGAGCACCGTTGGGATGTGCAGGATTTCGGCGGGCGCGGCCTTCAGATCGTTGTCGCTCATCGGCGCGTCCGATGCGCCGAAGTCTATAGTCTGCGCCTGGATTCCCTTAATCCCGGCGCCGGACCCCTGCGATTGATAATCTATCTGGACGTTCGCGTTGAGCTTCCCGTATTCGCTCACCCACTTATCGTAAATCGGTTTGGGGAAGGTCGCGCCCATGCCGTTGAGCCGGACTGCGCCGCCGCCTCCTGCTCCGCTTCCGCTTGAGTTGCCGCTGCAACCGGAGGAGATGAGAAGAAGCGACAGGGTTAAAAGTATGTAACACGCGCGCGTGTAAGTTTTCATAGGGGGCACGATGATCGGCGTCTCCTTAAGGCATTTAGTAGATTCCCAGAATGCTTAAGGTTAAAAGTAGCGTGTTACATCCGTCTGAACTCGATCCTAACTTAGTGTTAACAACAAGCGGCCATGTGTGAAGGCAATGAGCGCGAAGAGGGCTGTCAAAATCCTTTGGCCTGACCACTCGTCCAAAGGGAAGAAAAGTCTTCGCCCGTCCGTCAAATCGTTATAGGAAGCTGTGCCAGTCCTGGTCGAATGTCAGAACCAACGGAGGATGTTACATGTTCGCATACGGGCGAAAGCTGATGGCTTCAATCCTCGTCTCCTTAATCGCCGCTTGCGGTTCGGGCGGCAAATCCGACCGGCTTCCCGTTAAATCAGAAGCCGGGCCTGCGTCCAAATATAGCTGGGTTAAGGTCACGGACGCCGCGGCTTTCCCAGGCGGGTACAACTTCCCAGTCTTCACCGTGGGGAAAGAGATGTGGGCGCTTTACGGAACCGGATGGCGCTCCAATGATGGGCGGGACTGGAAGAACGCGAACCTGCCTTCCGTAGGCTTGAGCCCGGCCTACCAGAGCTTCGTCCAGTTCAATGACGCCATCTACGCCCTGGGCACTATGGAGGGAAATTACACCAACATGAAACTGGGCTCGCGCATCTCGCGGACCAGTGATTTAAAGCGATGGGAGGTCGTCGCGGAAAAGTCGGAACTGCCTTTAAGAGTCTTCTACAGCACGGTGGTTTTTCGCGGGAAGATTTGGATGATCGGCGGGTGGGATGGGCTGCGCGATTACAACGATGTCTGGAGTTCCGCAGACGGCGTGAGATGGAAAAAGGTCGCGGACGACTGCGCCTGGCCGCCCAGGAGCCGGGCGTCCGCAGTGGTTTTCAAAGACAGATTGTGGCTCATCGGAGGCGGCGGCTTTGACGGGAAGGCGTCTAACGAGGTCTGGTCTTCGGCGGATGGCATCAACTGGACGCGTGCCACCGAGAGCATGGCGCGCATGCCCATCTTCGGGTACTCTGCTATTGTTTACGACGACAAAATCTGGCTGATAGGCGCGAACCGGGATGGAGTATTCACCAGCAGTCTACTATCTTCCGATGACGGGATTAACTGGGTGGAGGCGCAAGCGCCGTGGTCGCCGCGTGGCGGGACGGCGACGTGGGTCTTTGATAACAAGCTCTACATGACCGGGGGCAAGTATTCGGTCGAAGAGAACGGCAACTTAAAATTCATCTACAGCAACGATGTCTGGTACATGGCTCCGTCAAAGGCTCAATCATCTAACGCCTCGCCGCCCGGCGGGCCAGCGGCTAGTCTTTAGCCTTACCGAGCCGGACGCGCCTTCGGGCCTGCTCCAGAATCCGACGACGACCAGAGCGGGTTACTCGCGCCGCCTTATTGCCAGCCACAGATCGAAGTTCCCTGTCATCGTCTGGCTGATTCTGGCCCTCATCTGGGGCTCGACCTGGCTCTTCATCAAGCTCGGCCTGGAAGATTTGCCGCCCTTCACCTTCGCGGGCATACGCTTCGTCATCGCCGCGCTGATTCTCCTGCTTATCGTCGCCGTTCGCCGCCGCCCGCTCCCGAAAGACTGGCGTGATTGGGCGCTGATCGCCGGCACAGGCTTTCTGGCCTTCACGATCAATTACGGCCTGCTCTTCTGGGGAGAGCAGCGCACATCCAGCGGGCTGGCGGCCATCCTGCAAACCATCATTCCCGTCTTTGGCCTCGTGCTCGCGCACCTGCACCTGCCGGAAGAGCGCATCACCTGGCCCAAATTAATCGGCGTCGTGCTAGGCGTTGCGGGCGTGGCGCTCATCTTCTCGAACCAGATGAAGGCGGGAGGGCGAGCAGCGTTTCAGGGGAGCGTGGCGATCGTCGTGGGCGCGTTCGGGGCCGCCTACTCCAACGTCCTGATTAAGTCGCGCGGGGGCAAGCTCGATTACGCAGTCCTCGCCGCCGGGCAGATGATCTTCGGCCTGGTTCCGCTCCTCGCGGTCGGAATCCTTTTCGAAGGTAATCCGCTGCAACTTCGCTGGACGCCGCTGGCCGTCTTCTCTCTCTTTTACCTGGCGGTGGTTGGCTCGGCCATCGCGTTCCTTCTGTACTACTGGCTGGTCAGGCACATGGAGGTGACGAAGACTATGCTGATCGCGCTCGTCACCCCGCTGATTGCCGTCAGCCTGGGAATGTTCGTGCGCGGTGAAGAGCTGACGTGGCGGCTCGCAGTGGGCGGCGTCTGCATCATGGCGGGGATAGGCGTGATCGTGCTCAGAAAACTAAAACGCGGGTGAGCTAAGGGAGGCGTGTAAAGCTATGGCTATAGAGTGGAGGCGTGGAGATTATCTCATCAGTACGGACCGAGAGCGGTTGGACTTAAAAGTCATTCACGACTTCCTGACGAACTCTTCTTACTGGGCCGTGGGCCGAAGCCTTGAGACGGTCAGGCGCTCAATCGAAAACTCGCTCTCGTTCGGCATTTACGCAAACGAGCGGCAGATAGGTTTCGGGCGCGTCGTGACCGACTACGCGACTTTCGCCTGGATAGCAGACGTGTTCATTCTGGACGAGTTTCGCGGGCAGGGTCTGGGCACATGGATCGTCGAAGTGATGATCGAGCACCCGGAGTTACAGGGATTTCGCCGCTGGACGCTCGCCACCAAGGACGCGCACGACATCTACCGCAAGTTCGGGTTCGCGGAGCTAAAGCGCCCCGAAAGGTGGATGGAAAGGCGCGACCCCAAGACGCAGGAGAGCCCGGACTATTGGGCCAACGAGCGCGGCGCTTAGAGCGGTTATCAAATAAGTGCACTGAGTTTTAGGTTCAATTGAAAATCGCTCTCAGGTATTCGGAAAAGGTAAATTCGCGCCCTCGCGATTAAATCTTTAGCGAACTTCCCACCCGGACCTTCCGTAAAGGTGTTGAGAGTCTCAGGATTTCGGCCGGGCGCACACGCGAACCTAACCCCGCAAAGGTCAATCAGGAAAAACCGAAGTCCTACCCGTTTCTTACCCGGTTTCAAGCTTTAACTGCCCTTCTGAAGGAGAGAAAGAGATGTTGAAAACCAGCCGGCTCTATCTCGGCGCAATCTTCTGTCTGATTCTTTTCGCCGCCCCGCTCGTGGCACAAAACGTCAGGTCCGTCGCCGCCGGAATCAGCGCGGCCGAGGCCGAGAAGTGGCGCGAGGATTTGCGCTACCTCGCCGAAGAGATGCCTAGACGCCATCGCAACCTCTTCCACGCGGTGACGCGCGAGCAGTTCGACACGGCCGTCAAGAATCTGAACGAGCGCATTCCGTCCCTGACGCGCAACCAGATCATAGTCGAGTTCACGCGCATCGTCGCGATGGTTGAGGACGGCCACACGAGCGTCGCAGGGCTGATGACCGACCCGAAGATAGGTTTTCGCTCCTACCCTCTGTCGCTCTACTTCTTCAAGGACGGGCTGTTCGTCATAGCGGCGGACCGCGAGCACGCGGACGCGGTCGGCGCGCGGGTCGTCAAAATAGGGAACGCGAGCGCCGAGCAGGCTTATGACGCCGTCAAAGGTCTGGTCTTTCACGATCACAATAACGAGTTCGGCCTCAAAGCCTCTGCCCCGTTCGTGCTCGTCACGCCGGAAGTCCTGCACGCCGTCGGCCTCGTCGAGGACATGGACAGGGCGAAGTTCGTCCTTGAGAAAGACGGCAAGCAGATGACCGTGGAGCTAAAGCCCTTTGCGCGGGCGGGCGCGGCGGCGCACGGCAGCCTCTGGGATTTCATCAAGCCTCAAGGGTGGGTGGACGCGCGCGACGCGGCCCAGGCTCCCGCGCCTCTCTGGCTCAAGAACGTCAGAGACCTTTTCTGGT
>DATEMM010000087.1:0-4689 GCA_035275605.1 Pyrinomonadaceae bacterium | reverse complement strand
GCCCTGGGCTATTGTCATGCCGCCCCTGACGGGGCTGTTGTACGATTTCCCTGACGTAGAATTCAACCCACTCATCACTTATCACTTATCACTCACCACTTAATTTATTGCATTGAAGATGAAGGGGAAGGTCGCCCAGGTCTGTGCCCTGTGCTGGGGGCGAAAGCCGAAGAGGATGACGCGGCCGCGCCCCAGCTCCACCTCTGCGAGCGCGATTTTGCCCTTGAGCTTATCCTCGCCGAGCAGCCAGCCCGAGCGGAGCAGATTCTCCGTAGCGTAGCGCGCGACGACGCGCACGCGCTGCGGGTCCGTCGCCTCGAAGGCCGCGCTGTTGATGAAATAGGCGTTGACGTCGCGCCCCAGACCTCGCGCGATTGGATGACTGGTCTCGACCTCCAAGCCCAGAATCGAGCCCGGACAGTAGAAGACGGAAGACTTCAAATCCTCCAGCACGTTACGCAGCGGCAAATTAAAATGCTTGATCGCCAGCTCCGTCGCAGAGCCAAAGCAGATGAGCGTCCCGCCTTCCTCCACGAACCGGCGCAGATTCTCAACGCCTGCCTCCGTGATGCCGCCCACTAATTCCTGCGGATAGGTGCCGGGCCGGTTGCCTTCGACCATCTCCCTCAGACGCTGCGACGGGAGAACTATCACATCGTACCTGTCGCGCAAGCGTCCGCGCCGCACGTCTGCATCGCGCAAACTGTCGTAGGGCACGTTGAAGGTGTCGAAGACGTAGCGCGTCCAGCCCTCGTCCATGTTTCCCGTCCAGCCTTTGTAAAGGGCCAGCCTGCGTTGGCGCTTGAGCGGGTTCGCGACGGGAGACGCGTCACCCTGGCGCAGCTTCAAACCCAGATCGCGGCGCACCTCATTTTCATCGCGGATGAGCGTCAGCCGCCTCTCAGCGGCAGCTTCACGCAGCCTCGTGACGACTCTTGTCTCGACGCCCATTTGCAGGGGCAGCGTCCAGCCTGCGACGTCGTAGGGGCGCTCTGCTTCGCCCTGCGCGGTCAGACGGTCCGGGTAAACTTGCAGCTCGAAGAGGGCCAAAACGTTCGCCCGAAAGGGTTGGTTGAGGAAGACTATGTAGCTGCCCGCCGGAATCTCCTCCGGCCTGGCTGAAGGGTTGGTCAACTCTACGCGCCGCTTCCCGCCCGCGCTGACCAGCATCTCGGTCGCGGTAATTCCGTGCAGCTCCTGTTCGAGCCTGTAGACTTCTACGCCCTGCTCCGTGAGCGCCCCGATCATTTTGGCGACCGCCTCTTCGTTACCCTGCCCGGCCGGAATCAGGTAAGCGAGCGCGTCTCCGGGCGTTCGCCCCAACTCGACGCCTCTGCGCCCAAGCTCCGAAAACTGGCGCAGGTATTCGGCCCGGTATTTCGCCGCCATAGAGAGTATGGAGCGCGCGGCCAACAGCTCCATGTTCATGATGTCGCGGGGTCGCCAGAGTCCGCCGGGCCAGGGGTCTGGGAAGTTTGTCGCCGCAGACAGCGCCGACGGCATCCCGCGCGAAGTCGCCTTCGCAAGCTGCTCGCGCGTGATAGTCACGGGCGTCATCAATTTAACGCTTGCCGCTTCAGAGAGGATGCCGACCGAGTTGTGAAAGTAAGGCGCGGTGCGAAAGCCGCCATGCCACCAGGTATCGTAGACCGCGTTGGTGATGACGCCCTCGTGTCCGGCCGCCTGCAAGTCCGCTGCTACTTTGTGGCCGAGCAATCCCACCTGACGAAGCAGGATCGGCGCGATGTTCGGGTTCGGCGGGTCATAGAAAGGCGGGATGAAGAAGCGCGAGCCTTCCGTGCCCTGCTGGTGTACGTCGTAGACTATCTGTGGTAACCACTCTTTCCAGAGGAGCTTTGTCGCCAGCTTCGTCTCCTTGAGGTTAATCATGAACCAATCGCGGTTGTCGTCGTGCCCTGCGTAGGCGTGATAGAGTTCGGGCGGGTCGCTCCCCTCGAAGCGCGTGCCCCTCGTCTTTCGGTACCAGTCGGCGACGATGTCTATCCCGTCCGGATTGGGCGACGGGATCAGCAGCAGGACAGTGTTCTGTAGAATCTCGCGCGTCTCTGCATCGTCGGCCACCGCCAGCTCGTAAGCAAGCTGCATGGACATTTGCGAGGCGACGATCTCGGTTGAGTGAATCGAGCAGGAGATGACGACGACGGTCTTCCCCTCGCGGAGCAGTAGTGCGCGCTCGGCTTCCGTCTGAACCAGGCGCGGGTCCGAGAGTTTGCGTTGAATCTCTTTGAGCTTCGCCAGATTGCGTATATTCTCAGGCGCACTGATGAAGGCGACGATGAAAGGGCGGTTGAGCGTGCTGGTCCCAAGAGTCTCCACGCGCACGCGGTCGCTGGCGCGGTCCAGCTCGGCGAAGTAGTTTGTAATCTGCTTCCAGTCGGCGATCGTGCGGTCGTCGCCGGGCTTGAACCCTAAAACGGAGCGCGGGCTCGGGACCGCGCCGCGTTGTGTCGCGTTATTGCCTGCGTCTTCGGCACGGGCTGCGTGCGACGAAAAGAGCAGCAGCAGACAGAACGCAAGACGGACGATGAGAGTAGACGGATGACGAAGCATTCCGAAAATCCTTCGGGTGAATTGATAGACGAGAGAGATGTAATAAAAAACTCGCGTGCCGCAGAGTCTAGCACACGCCGCGCCCCTCGTCCTGGCAACCGCCTGCGCTACTGGTGGTCATTGGCCGTCGCCGGAACGCTGCTGCTCATCTTCGGGCCGCCGTCGATTCTGGTCTCGTGGGCCGCGCGGCGTCGCCACTGGGTATACCCGGCGGCGCTCTGGGGCGGGCGCAACTGGCTGCGGCTGAGCGGGATGAAAGTATCCGTTAAGGGAAGGGAGAATCTGGACCCGGCGCAGAGCTACGTCTTCATAGCCAATCACCGTTCGTACCTGGATACGGCGACCATCTTCTGCTACGTGGGACGGCGCATCGGCCTGGTCGCTAAAAAGGAGTTACTGCGCGTCCCTATACTTGGCTACGGCATGGGCTACGTCAACGTGATGGCGATTGACCGCAGTAACCGCGAGAGCGCCATACGGACTATGCGCGAGGCCACAGAGAGGCTGCGCTCGGGCATCTCCTTCGGCGTCTTCGCCGAGGGCAAGCGCGCAGGGCGGGGCGAGCTACTGCCCTTCAAGAAAGGCGGATTTTACATGGCGGTGGAAGCGGGTGTGCCAGTCGTGCCCGTCGCCATCAAAAATACGGACGTGCTGATGGGCAAGGGCACGGGCGAGGCCGTGCCCGGCACAATTGAGATGGTCATCCTGCCGCCCGTCGGGACGGCAGGACTTTCAACAGACGAAGATGTGGAGGATTTGATCGCCCGCGTTCACGCCATCATCGCCGCGGAACTGGGAGTTAAAGAGCCCGCCGGGTGAGACCGTTGGAGACGAAGAACCGTCTCCTCAATGCGTCTCGAAGTTGTAGACGAGGACGCCCGTAATCTTGATGAGCTGGCCGTGAAGTCGCGTCGGCTCGAACCGAGCTTTGAGCGCGGCCTCGACGGCGGCCTCGCGCAGTTCTTTCGGTCCCTCTATCGCTTCGGCGGCGGAGACTTTCCCTTCCTCGTCAACCGTAACCCGGACTTTGACTATGCCGTGGGCACGCGCGCGCCTGGCTTCCTCTGGGAAGCGTGGCATGGGCAGCTCCAGGGCTTTGCCGTTGAGCGTCCCTCCCATGACAGGAGCTTTCGCCTGCGGCGACGCCGAGCCGTCGGCGGGCGTGTTAGGCACTTCATCGCCGTCCACTTCCGTAATCTTGATGTCCACGTGGCCCTTCACGAAGTCCTTGTATGTGACCTTCATGCGGATGTGCATCACCTCGCCGCTGCCGAAGACCAGCTCCTCGTCCGCGTAGCTGTAGGTCGGGAACCAGTAGAGCCCATCGATCTGCTCACGGTAGGTTTCGACGTTGGGGAACTTGTTGACCTTGGTCTCCGGCACACCCTTGCCGCGCGATTTGACGATTTGCAAATCGTGGTCGTCCACCCAGATGCGCCCGACGAAAAGGCGCTCCTTTGTCTTCGGGTCGGGAACCACCTTCGGCGCGACGTCGAAGATGTAGAGGTCGAGTTCGTCTATCCGCTCCTTGCCGACGTAAGTGAAGTTGTACTGGTTGAGCTTGTTGGCTTCGAGCGCGAACGGGTTGACGCCGCCCAGGTCTTCTATGTCCTCTGGAGTGACGCCCCCGAAGGTGGGCATCGGGAAGTAGACAATCTTCTCGAAGCGGTTGCCGCTGTTGTCGAAGGTAAAGTGCGACACGCGGTGGTATTCGCTGACGACCTGCCCGCCCATGCCTATGACCTGAATGATGGCCTCGCGCTTAAAGGCGTACTCGTTGAGCGCCCGGCGAAACTGCGTCTCCTTGGCCGTAAACGCCTGGATGACCTTGTTGACGTCCACGGGCGCACCCGCGCCGGCGGCGACGTTGGCCGTCTGCGCGAGTGTGCGGTTTGAAAAGAGCGCGCCGGAGAAGAGCACGAGCGCAGAGAGCGTAATTGTGTAAATAAGGGAGCGTTTCATAAAAGTCTTTTCCGTTTCGTTCTGGTTATAGTGCTGAGGGAAAAGCCGGTCGCGCCTGGCACAAGCGGCCGTCGTAAGTCATTCAGATGCCCTGATTGCGCCTGGTGTTGCCACCCGGCGGGGCTTCAAGCACGGAAGACGGGCCGGAAAATAGTC
>DATEMM010000086.1:0-3756 GCA_035275605.1 Pyrinomonadaceae bacterium | reverse complement strand
GCTATTGCGCCAGGCCGTGAGCCCGACCGCCAGGTCTTCACTTCTCTCGGCAGAGGCGTCGCCCCCGAGGCAAAGGCTAACGGTCTGGCAGAAGGAATCGAGTTTCCTGAGAGGCTCCGATGTACGCGTCTCGTAGACTATCCCGGCACGCAGTCCCGCGGCCCCGTGCGCAGTGTCACCGAAGAGAAGAAAGAAGAGATGGTCGTCGAAGCAGAAGAGATCGCCCTGCACGTAAGGGCCTGGGCCGTCCGAGTCCGTGAGCGCGGCGACGAGGCGCTCCATCTCCACAGCCCGCGCCGCGTCCGGCAGTAACTGTTCGTAGCTGCTCAGGCGCGTCGAGCGTATGAGGGGCCTCAAATCCCTCTCCTGCAATTTGGCGAGCAGGCCGAGGCGATTCTCACCGCTTACCTCATGCTCCAGGGCACGACTGGCGAGGAATAGCATATTTTCCGAGCCTCCAGATTATTGCCGCCGACCTTAGTCCCGAATGTCGTTTCGGTGCTTTCGACACGTTCACCTTAAGTCACTCGGGCGGGTTAATCATGATGGTCATCGTCTCCTGGCCGGACGTGCCGGTGGAGTAGCGGCGCGAGCGAGCTATGCGGACGGCGAGCGCTTCGTAAGCCTCCAGGCCGGGCTTGTGCTCCTCCACGTTGGCGCGCGTCACGCGCCCGTTCTCTACGCGCACGATGACCTTCACAGCCTGCGCGCCCGCGCCGCCCACTTCGCCCGCGTCCCTGGCCGCCGCGCCCCTGCCCTTGTTGGCCTCGGAGAGCGCGGCCGAGATGTCTCTTTTGACGAGCCAGCGCGTGATTCCGACGACCGTCACCAGGCTGACCAGCAGCGAGATGACCGCGCTAAAGATTAAGACCTGACGGTTCCGGCGGCGGCTCGCCTGCTCTAGCTGTGATGGGGGCAGCGCGAGCATCTCCTTAGCCTTCGGCAGAGCCTCCGCCTCCACCTCTACGGGCGCGGCCCCTGTCGCCGCCCATCCCGCGGAACTCTCTTTACCATTTGTGGGGGAGACCTCGACATCGACGGCCCTTTCGTCCCAGCAGCCCAGCAGCTCGAAGATGACTTTCTGTGACGATTCGTTGATGGAGCGGCGGGCTGGCTGAATCAGCGGGTTGAAGTTGAACGAGGCGTTGGGCTGCGAGAGCGCGACCAGTACGGCCTGCAAGCCGCCCATGCTGTTGAGCTGCGCGTCAACCAGGTCGCCTTCCACGAAAAAGAGTGAGCAGGGGCTGATCGAGTATTCAATCAGCAAGCGCCCCGTCTTGCGCTGGCGGCGCAGGATGCTTATCAAATCCGAGAGCGGGTACTCGTTTAAGTGGCCGGTCAGCGCTATGAAGCTGGTGCTCTGCATCTTGGTCTTCCTTCAATTTCTGGACAACACCTTGAGGTCGCGCTCGTAGACGATCTTCCAGCCCTCGTCCGTCAACTGCCAGCGCAGTTGCTGTATGACCTTGCCGCGGCGGTCGCGCCCGTTCAGACGCATGACGTATTCCTTGTCAAAATTCATGGTGGCCGCGCGCCCGTCGCCGCTCAAGGTTATTTCTGGAGCGCTCGTGCTGACCCGGATTGACTCTGCGCGCTCGAACATCCGCGCACGGTCTTCACGCACGACCTCGCTGGAAACATTGCGCGCGCGATAAAAGGCCTCCATCTTCGGATTGTAGAATCCGAGCAGGGCCTCCAGGTCTTGCGCGTTGGTGGCTGCGAGCCAGCCGCTGAAGGCCGAGCGCAGCGACGCGAAACTCGCCTGCGAATCGCTTGTGGAATCACCAGCCTTCGACGGATTCTCTTTGGCTATCTCGGCGATGGCCTGGTCGAAGTAGTAGGCTATGTTGCGATAGGTCACTTCGCTCGGCTGCCCCGTCACTTTGCCCCCTTCGTAGACGAGGGTTGAGGTAATCATCTTGACCCAGTTGCCGACGGCATCATATTCGTAGGCGTAGGCTTCCTTCCTCAGAATCTCACCGCCCGTGCCGCGCAGGGTCATCTCGCTGACGTTGCCTTTATCGTCATACACGTACTCTTCCGCGCCGACCTGCGAATTGCCGAGTGTGACCAGGTAATAAGAGCTATCGACTCTTTGCCCCTGACGGTCATAAGTCGTCAGTTCAAGCAGCTCGCGCGGGCTCTCGACGAGCTTGCCCGACCGGGAAGAGAGTTTCGCCGTCTCCGTCCGCACCCTGTTGACCGGGCCGGTCAGCCCGTCCTGCTCCCTGTCGCTGCCAGGTGATGCGAGTGAGGAGGCGGACCTGACGGCGGCGGGGCCATCCTGCGCCCACCTGTAAGAGATGGAGTAGCCGACGGCGAATCCCAGGCAGACCAGGAGGATGACGCCGAGCAGGCCGAGCGAATAGATTTTCCGCGACATTAGACGTCTCCCTGAAAGATTGGAGGGGGCGGCGCTTCAGCCCAGATATCGAGTCAGCAGAGAAAGCAATATACAACATTTTGTGGTGAAGTCCGCAACCAAATCGCCGGGTTTTTGGCTCACGAACCCGGAGGCAGTTCGAAATTTCATTGGAGGCGGCTCGAAAATCCATTTGCCGCGTTAGCGGCCTGCCAAGCCCAGACGACGTGATTGCGCCCCTGACCGATAAGCAACACCAGAACTAATCCGTGCATCGCAGGCCCGAGACAGAGCCGTCGAGTGCGCTTAAAAATAAGTCCGCAGCCAGTAAAAATTTCGACGAAGGCGATAATGCCCCAGGCTAGCGACAGGTGCAGTTGTGTCAGTCCCAGATAACCTTGTAGCGGGCAGACCCTCGCGACCTGAACAAATCGCGCGGGCCACAATGAAGAGATGAGTGAGGAGATGAATTGCCGTGGAGACTAAACTCGAAAAGGAAGTGCGGTTTTTGAAGATGTACGCTTTCGTCCTGACGCTCGTCTGCGCGGTGTTTCTCTTTTCGGCCTTCGCCTTCCAGAGCCGGAAGCAAAGGTTCGAGGAGATAGACGTCGAGCGCATCAACGTCGTCGAAAGGGATGGCAAGTTGAGGATGGTCATCTCTAACAGGGAGCGCCAGACGCCGGTCGTGGTGGACGGGAAGACTTTTCCGCAGGAGGGAGGCCGCTCGGCCGGGATAATTTTCTTTAGCGAGAGGGGAGACGAAATCGGCGGGCTGACTTTCTCTGGAAACACGAATAAGGGGCAGTACAGCTCGCTCACCTTAGATAAGTTTCGCAGCGACCAGACAGTGGCTCTACAGCACCTGGAGAACGCCCAGGGAGTCTACTTCGCCGGTCTCTCTTTTAACGACGTCAACACGCCGACGGCGGAACTCGTCGCCAAAATTGACGCGATCAAAAAATTGCCGACCGAAGAGGCCAGAAAAGCTGCCGCAAAGGAGATGAGGGAGAGGGGCGAGTTCATGGTCAACCGTTTATCGGTCGGGAGGGGACGCGACAAATCCGCCTTCATGAGCCTCAGCGATGCTAAGGGAAAGCCGCGTATAAAAATCTCTGTGGCGGCGGACGGCAACCCTAAGATCGATTTCCTGGACGAGGCCGGAAAAGTTACTTACAGCCTGCCCGGAGGAAGTGGAGCGGGTAACAAGTGACCGGCACTACACCTTTGCTCATAGCTTCTGTAGAGAGAAACCGTCGAGCCAGGCTTGGCCGAAGATTGGGCAGGGGCCGCCGCCGCAGTTGAGCCTGACCAGTTTAATCAGGACGGCGCGCGTTCCATGGCCGGTCGTGAACTCCAGGCTCTCTTCCCGCCACCCATCGCTGTTTTTCGGCAGG
>DATEMM010000085.1:0-13454 GCA_035275605.1 Pyrinomonadaceae bacterium | reverse complement strand
AAAGCTTACCCAACTCGAATTCCAGTAGCGCTCTTCGCCCGCGCAACGCGCGCGAGACTTCCGCGCGCTCGTCGGGCGTAAGATCGAAGGAGTTCTCAATCTTGTCGTAGACGCGAAGCTGACGCGTGTTCCGGTTGACCTCGTCGCCCGAGAGGCTATTTTCGTGGAACCTGTAATGGACTAGCACGCGGCGCTGGTAGGCCAGGCGCGCGCCGTGCCTGGCCAGGCGCAGCCAGAGGTCGAAGTCCTGCGAGTTGCGCAAAGATTCGTCGAAGAGGCCGACCTCCAGGACGGGCTCGCGCCGCGCCAGCACGCCGGAGGTAATCAAACTCTGCTCGGCGGAGACCAGGCCGAGGAACGTCACCTCGCCCGCGGGCGGAGCCTTCTCCATGAAAGCCTCCATGTAGGTGCGGCCCGCCAGCGGAGAATCCCCGAAGTGCAGGGCGTCGGCGCAGACCAGGTCGCACTCGCGCTCGCTGAGGAACTTGAGCTGCTCGGACAGGTAATCCGGCAGCCAGAGGTCGTCCGCGTCCAGAAAGGCTACGAACTCGCCGCGCGCGGCGCGCACGCCCTCGTTGCGTGCGGCCCCGGCCCCGCGATTCTCCTGCTTGATGTAGCGGACGCGATTCAGGTAGGGCTGAAGCTCACGCTCCAACTCGGCTGTGTCCGGCGAGCCGTCGTTGACGATGATGACTTCGAACTCTTTGAAGGTCTGCGCGAAGACGGAATCGAGCGTCTCGCGTATGTAGGGCGCGACGTTGTAAGCGGGCATGACGACGCTGACGACCGGCAACGCGCCGCCGATTCCTGGACCGTCGATGAGGGTTTCACTGTGCAACATCATTAGTAAGCGGCGACCTTCCCGGCCCCGCGCCGCTGCGGCAGGGCGGCCGAGACGCCCGAGAGCCAGCTCGCGAACTCGACCCGTGAGAGTGTGGAGATGTCCAGGAGCCTGGGCAGGAGCAGCGGGTCGGAATCCTTAGAGGCCAGGCCCAGCTCGCACGTCGTCGCAGAGCGGACGCCAGCCTCTCGCAGCCACGGCAGAAAAACAGGATCATAAGAGCCGCTCGGGTAACAGAAGTGCGTCGCATCCTTGCCGGTCATCTCGCGTATGCTACGGCGGTTGTCTTCAAGCTCGCGCATGAACAGCTCGCGGTCTCGCGGCGTCCGGTGGCGATGCGTGTGCAGCTCCACGTCTACGCCTTCGACCGCCAGACTCTTTACTTCGTCAGGCGTCAGCAGATGAAGGATGCGCTTTTTCAGAATCTCATCGTAGTCCACGCCGAGCTGTCCGGCCACACGCGCCGCGAGCGCGTCCTTCTCTTCCGCCGAGAGCTTGCTCTCGCGCGCATGCGCTTGAATCTTTCGCAGTGCCTGGGAACGTGCCTCTGCGGACGACAACCAGACCTTCGCGTCCTCTCCTGTGACCGGCTTCAAATCGAGAGTTGCGCCGCAGCCTTTCCAGAGCACGTAGGAGCAGGCGACGTCGAAGACCGGGCGATTGTAATGCGAGTAGAAAGTGGTCAGGTAGAGCGTCACAGGGAAGCCGAACTCTTTGAGCAGGGGGAAGGCGCGGCTATAGAAGTCCGCCGTGCCGTCGTCAAAAGTAATCGAGACGCACTTGTCCGGGAGGTCGTTGCTATAGAGACGCTCGACGGCCTCGCCAAGCGGAAGCACCGCGCAGCCGGACTCTTTGATTATCCGCAGGCGCTCGCGGAAAAGCTCCGGCGTCATGAACTGCGTGTAGTCCCAGCGGTGCTCGTCCAGTTGCGAGATGCCGTGGTAGGCGAGAATCAATAGACGGCGCTGCCGCCAGCGGCTGCTTTCGACTAAGCGAAAGACGCCGGAGGTTTTCAGTGTCCCGAGTGTCGCCTGCTTGAACTTCTTTAACATCTCTCTAGTTTCGCGCCCTGCGGGAAAGAGCCGGGGCGGGCGCGACTTTCGCGATAAAGACGTCGAACCTTCCGCTCTTCTCCCAGTTCGAGGTGAAAGCGATGAAGCGCCCGTCTCTCGAAATCGTCGGCTTCGGCATGGCCCAGTAACCGCTCGCCTCCGTCTTGTTATCTATGGATGAGCGCGTGTGGCAGATTCTACGGAACCGATTGCTCCCGTCCAAAGCCACCTGCATGATCTCATCCTCGAAGATGCCTGTCTCGGGCAGGGTAATCGAGGGGTCGTCGTAGGTTCCAATCGTAATCCAGTCCTCGTTATCGGCCAGCAGGCTCCCGTGAAAATCGTTCGTCCAGTCAACCGTTCCCTTCGCGTCCTGAAAACGAAAGACGAGCTGCGGAGAGTGTACCTTGTTCAGAGAGCGGCGATTGATGCCGCTCGCCCAGTTGTCCCAGCCCGCGCTAAAGCCTGTGCCAAGATCGCCGTGCCCGGTTGGCGAATCCTGCGGGGTCCACTTGATGGTCTCTACCTGCCCGCTCGCGAGCGTGAGATACGCGCCCCTGGTCTTGTCCGGCTGCGTGCCGTTGTAGCCAATCGCCAGGTACTGCCCGCTCTTGTCTACGCGGACCTCGTTGACCTTTCCCCCGGTCGCCGTGTGGTAGAGAACCTTGTCCGTGCTCCTGCGCCAGACGATGTAAGAGATGGGGTTGTCGTCTCGCCCGGAGCGTACCTGGCTCCAGGCGAAGACATCGCCGTCGGCGCTCATGGACATCTGGTGCAGGTAATCGTTTGGCCCACCCAGGTTGGAGAAATCTTTGACGAGCGTGTAGCGACGGGTGGCGACGTTGTAGGTGTAGAGCCGCATCCCGCCGTCATAGTACGCGGGAAAGCAGTAGATGAGGTTCGGGTCGGTCGGGTGCCAGATGGCGCTCTCGAACTCGACCGAGACGGTCCCCTTGCCTGGGACGTTGACCGCTCCGGGCTGGTCTCCACCGGGGCCGACGCTGAAAGTCTCGCTGTTGAAGCGCTTGATGAGCGCCGCGCCGTTCAGTCCCTTCTTGACCAGGAGGTAGGTGTTGTCGCTGTTGAAGGTCGGCCAGTGCGAGTAGTAGGTGCTCAGGCCCACAGGGTCGTCGCGCTCGTCCGTGGCGCGCATGATCTCTGTGCCAAACGTAGGGTCTTTGAACTTGCCGCCCGCGCGCGGCAGGCGCGGCAGCGGAGGCTTCGGAATGACGGCGCGCGTCGTCCCGACCCTTTCATCCTGCGCTTCCGTCGCAGCTTCGCTTCTTCCGGGAAAGCCGCGTATCCACGAAAGACTTTCGCCCTGTGCGCCGGACGAGTCATCCGCCGCTCCCCTTCTTTCTCCATTTTTCGCGGGGGTCGTAACGATAGAGCAGGCCAGGCTCATGGCCAGCACGTAGGCGACGATAGTGCCGCACGCGCTTTGAAGAACGAGGCGGGGGAGGCCCGGCGAATTGAACTGGCGCAAGGTCGGCATGAAAGGCGATTTCAGCGAGTTTGCTCGGCGCGCTTGCCGCGCAGCGATTGAATCAGCGAATTGAGAGGCGAGCGCTGCAAGTTGCGCGCGTAAAAGAATCCCATGAAGACCCACAGGGAGAGTTCCCCGTTGAACCGTTGGCCCGCGTCGCGCTTGAGAAGACCGCGCACCCACTTGGAAGTGTTGCGCCCGACGTCGCCGTACATGTAGCGCGGCACGCCCAGGATACGCGGCCCCTGATAGGCCGGGTGCTCCATGTCTATCTGCGACTGTGCGCGGCCCCACCCATAACACCACTTGCGATAATACTTCTTCGTCAGGCGGTAGGCGGGGACGCGATGATAAACGCTCAGCTTCGGATAGTAGATGCCGCGAAAGCCTGCGCCAAGCAAACGGATGTACATCTCGTCGTCCTCGCTGCCGAGGAGGCTTCCGCCCATTGGCCCAAGATTCTCGTTGTACGGTCCGACCGCCTTCAAGGTCGAGAGCTTGAGGATTCCGTGCGCGCCCGTCAACTGGCCCTCGAACTCTTGGCTATAGACTATCTCCTCGTCCCCGTGGTCGTGCAGCGAGAGCACGCCGGGTCTTTCCGAAGGGAGCCACGCCGGGGGAGGAACTTCCCAGCGCGGCAGCACCTTGCCGCCCACGTAATCAATCTCGTCCCAACGCTCGCGAAAGAGGCGCGCGATTTCGACGTACCAGTTGGGCGCGACCTCTATGTCGTCGTCCGTCAGGCCGATGAGGTCCGCGGTCGATTGCTCGATGCCGGTGTTGAGAGCGCGCGATTTGCCGCGCCGCGGCTCGAAGATGTAGCGCACCTCGATCTCGTTTCTGCGCTGAAACTCCTCCACGACCTGCCGCGTGTCGTCGGTCGAAGTATCAACTATCGTGATGACGACTTCGAGGTCCGGCGTGCGCTCGGCCTCGAAGAGACTGCTCATCGCCCTGCGCAGCACGCTGGAGCGATTGAAGGTCGCGATGATGACGTCTAACTTCATCTTTTAGCGCTCCCTGACGGCGACGGTGGTGTGAGGGTTCGGGTCGTGAATCTGAAAACCATATTCTCGCATCATCCGGTCAAAGCCGATTGTCTCGCGGCTCCCTTTGTGAAACTCTATGGCAATGGCGCGGACCTGTTTGAGCCAGTCCACGTCGCCCTTGAAGAGCTCGACTTCCGCTCCCTCTATGTCTACTTTAAGCAGCCCGACCTCGTCGAAGCCTGAGCGCTCGATAATCTTTTTGAAAGGCAGGCCCTTGATGGCCCCGTCGGCCCCCCCGTCATCCGCCAGTTCGACCGTGGTGAAAATGCTGTAGTGGTCTGCGGCTTTCGACTGGTCCGCGCCGAGCGCCTTCTCGCTCCCCCACACGGCGGCCTGCAAGGTTTCGGCCCGGCCCTCTTTAATCAGCCTCTCCAGGTTTTTGTTGAGGACGCGGTAGCTGCTCGGGTTGGGTTCGATGGCGAAGATGCGGCACTCCGGGTAGTGAGCGGCGAAGTAGAGGCTGGCCAGGCCGATGTTGCCTCCGACGTCTATGATCGTCCGGCACTCTGGCACATACTCCAGAACGGACTGGTAGACTTGTTCGAGCAGCACCTCGTTGAAGGTCAGGATGTCCGAGCCGACCTCGCGCAGGAAGACGCTCTGGCCGACGGGCGGCTTCATCTGAAGGGCCAGGAGCCCGTCCTGGTTGAGCATCCCCTTCGACTCCCTGAGCGAATAGTCCCTAAAGCGCATCACGGAGCGCAGGTTCATGTGCGGCAACAGCTCGCGCGTCAAAGAGACGGTCCAGGAATTTTTCAGATTCAATCGCAAAATCTCGTCCTCGCTTGTTCAATCTAAGGATTGCGGCCAGTAGCTCTCCGCCAGCCTACACGACCTCGCCCTTCTTTCTTAGAAGGTTGTACACGTTATGAAAATCCTGGAGCGCTCTTCTTCCGGCGGGCAGCGCGTAGAGAACGAAGAGGGCCGTGACCACTGTGATTCCGAAAGCGGCCGCGAGCCCCGCGACCGGCTCTACACGGACGGCCCACCTGCGGAAGAGGAAGAGCGCCCCTATCGTGCACAAAGCGGCGCAGGCAGAGGGGGCCACTGTCCTGTAAAAATCTATGGTGCGCACAGGCCCCTCGCGCCCTACGAAGTAGAAGAGGAGCGGGATGACGACGCAAACGTTAATCAGAGAGTAGGAAGTGGCGACCCCGACAGCGCCCCAGGGCAGGCCGATGACGATGGAGATGATGACGATGGTGCAGCCCCTGAGCCCCCAGTGGAACATGTGGTGAGCGCGGTTCTGCGTCATGAAGAGCCAGCCGGTGGTGTTGGCGAACTGCACCAGGCCCGCAATGCCCAGCAGCGCGAAGACGCGGCTGGCCTCCATCCACTGCGGCCCGAGCAGCAAGCCGACGATCCAGTCCGAGGTCATAATCATGAACGCCATGCCGGGCATCGTCAGCATAGCGATCTTCTCCAGGATGCGCAGGTAAGCACGGCGGTAGCGCTCGGGCGAATCCACCAAACGGCTCAGGGCCGGAACCGCCACCGCCGCAATGGGTGCGTTGATCTGGTCAATCGGCAGGAGCAGCAGTTGATAAGCCTTCGCGTAAAGCCCCAGTTGGCGGCTTCCCCAGACCAGCCCTATGAGCATGTTATCCAGGTTGCGCGCGAAGTAGTTGATGGTGTGAAAACCCGTCAGATTGCCGCCGAAGGCCAGCATCGGGCGCACTCCGGAATTACGCACAGGCTTGCCTGGCCGCCATCCGCACACGACCCAGACGCCGACGGCGTAAGTCAGGCCCTGCGCGAGTTGATTGGCGACGAGCGCCCAGTAGCCTGCCCCGCGCCAGGCCAAGGGGATGGCCACGCAGAGGCCGACAAGGAAGGAAGTAATCTCCGTGATGGCCAGGGCGGTAAAGCGCATCTGGCGTCTCAGGAGGGCCTCGTGCTGGACGGTTAAACCGCTAAAGAGAAAGCCCGCGGCAAAGCCTATGGTAATCAGTGTCAGCCGCGGCTCGCCGTAGAACCAGGCGACCGCGGGCGAGATGGCCGCGGTCAAGAGCATGATGCAGACGCTTAAGGCCACGTTCACCCAGAAGAGCGTGCTGATCTGCTCGGCCGTAATCTCTTCCTTCTGAATCGTCGCTACAGAGAGTCCCATGTCCTTGAACATGGAGACGAAGCCGGTGACGACGGCGACCATGCCGATCAGGCCGTAATCCTGCGGGGTGAGCAGGCGCGCGAGGACGACCGTGGCGGCCATCCCTATGAAGAATTTAATGCCCTGCGAGGTGACGGTCACGACGCCGCCGCGCGCAGTCCGGCTCCCCAGATCATCCTTCAGGTGATCCGTGCGAAAGTGACGGTTCTCCTCGTCACTACTCGACTGAGGCTGGTTTGAAGTCAGGCTCGGCGACATTATCTGAAAAGCGTCTCAAGGGTAGGGCGCGTGCAATTGCCCGCGTCAGGCGGAAGTGACAGCGCGTCTGCCGGAAAGGATTATACATGAAAAGCAGAATTCAGGAGCCAGGAGTCAGAATCCAGAATGAAAGGTCGAAACCCTTTTTCTTTTATTCTGGCTCCTGGCTTATGACTTCTGGATTCTGCTTTTCTAGTGGCAGGAAGGGCACAGGCCCTGCAACCTGTTTTTGCCCTCCCCTGCCGCTTTCAGGTGAACGTGCCTGTTCGCTCACCTGATACTGACGGTCACCTTGTTGCTGCGCTGTGTGCCAACGATGACCGTTAATTCCACATTGCCCGCCCCTTTGAGTTCGGGCACCAGGACGAAGTTCACTTGATCCAGGCCGGGGAATCGCCCCTGCGCCCCTGCGTACTCGACCGGGAGCTGCATCACCCGCCCATCGCTCGTGCGGGCCTCCACGGCCACGGACTCGGCGACGTTGATGAGCGTTGCGCTCCCGGTGGGGATGTCGTTCGCGGCGCTCTGGTTGGCGGCCCCGTTGCTGATGCCCGTGGCGAGGAGCATCAGGCGCGTGCGCTTGTCCGCGGACAAGTTAAGCGCCGTCGTGACGTCGAAGCTGCCGCGCGCGTAACTGCCCGCGTTCATCACGACGCCAGCCCCGCTCCCGCTCCCGCTTTCGGTGAAGAGGGCCGGGGCGAGTGCTGCCACGCTGGTCGTGCCGCGCGAGACGTAGCCGTCCTGCGTGGTCACGATCACTTCCGATTCGCCGTTTGGCAGACCCGCCGGGACATAGAAGGTGACGCGCGAAGGCGAGATGGAGATCAACTGCGCGGACTGGCCGCCTATCGTCACGCTCACGCCCTCCAACTCGAAGGGCAGTTGGCCATTGGGAGCCGACGTGGCGCTCTTGGTTTGCAGCGCCAGCGGGCTCTGATTCGGGTCGCCGATGATGACGCCGATGCTCCTGGGCGCGACCAGGGGAGCCAGGCTCGCGTTGGAGCGCGTGTCGGCTGGGCCAATGATGAAGGGTGCGCTGGAGACAGCGTGCGCCTCGCCATCCGAGAGGGCGGGCGTGCTGGTGCCAGTCGCCATCAGGCTCTGCACCATCGTCAGGTAGGACGAGGCTATCTGCAAACGGTTCTGGACGCCTGCCGAAGAACCGCCGGCCACAGAGAGGGCCGCCGCCGCGCGCGAGAAATAGAGGGCGGCGCGCAGTCCCATCTCCACCTGTGCGGGCGAGGTGAAGCGGCTGGTCTCAGCAGTGAAAGCGTTGTAAGCCTGCTCTATGCTCGCGACGAGTTGATTGATCTGGGACGGCGTGGCTGCGCTGCTTCCGGCGAGAGTCAGCGCGGTTGTCTGTGCCGTGGAGACCAGTCCGGGCGAAGACGGCGTTTGCCCCGGCGCAGCATTGGGCGGGTCAATCTTGATGATGAAGAGGTCGTACCTTCCGCTCTTCTCCCAGTTCGAGGTGAAGGCGATGAAGCGCCCGTCGCGGCTGACGGTTGGCTTCGGCATGGCCCAGTAGCCGGTGGTGTCCGTCCGGTTGTCTATGGCCGAGCGCGTGTGTGCGATGCGGCGGAACTGCCCGCTGCCGTCCAGGTTCACCTGCATGATCTCGTCTTCGAAGACGCCGGTTTCCGGCAGAGTAATCGAGGGGTCGTCGTAGGTTCCAATCGTGATCCAGCTCTCGTCGTCGGCCAACATGCTGCCGTGAAAATCGTTCGTCCAGTCCGTGACGCCGTTCGCATCCTGGAAGCGGAAGACGACCTGGTGCGAATGTATGCTGCCCAGATCACGCTTGTTGATGCCGCAGGCCCAGTTATCCCAACCGGCGCTCATGCCGCTGCCGTGATCGCCATGTCCGGTCGGCGAATCCGTCGCGTTCCAGTAGCCGTAGTCCATCGCGCCCGTCGCGATTGTCAGCACGGCGTACTTGCGCCCGTCCGGCTGCGCCGCGTTGTAGGGGATGGTCAAATACTTGCCGCTCTTGTCTAGGCGCACTTCGTTGATCTGGTTCGGCGGAGCCGTAACGTGGTAAAGGACCGTGTCGGTGCTCTTGCGCCAGACGATGTAGGCTATGGGGTCGCCGCTGCGAGCCCCGGCCTGCATCTGGCTCCAGGCGAAGACGTCGCCGTCGGCGCTCATCGACATCTGGTGCAAATACTCATACGGCCCACCGAGCGAGGCGAAGTCTTTGACCAGCGTGTACTGCTTGGTCACCACGTTGTAGGTGTAGAGCTTCATCCCGCCGTCGTAGTAGGTCGGGAAGCAGTAGATCAGATGCGGGTCGGTCGGGTGCCAGATGGCGCTCTCGAAATTGATGGAGACAGTGCCCACGCCCGGCACGTAAACGCCGCCCGGCTGGTGTCCCTGACCGAGCGTGAAGTTGACGGGGTCGAACGATTTGATGATGGCCGCGCCGCTGTCGCTCTTGCGAATCAGGAGATAGGTGTTGTCGCGATTGAAGGTCGGCCAGTGCGAGTAGTAGGTGCCGCAGCCGGGAGCCGGGCAGTCCACGGAATCCGTGGCGCGCATGATCTCCGTGCCAAACGTCGGGTCTTTGAACTTGCCGCCAGCAGCGGGCAGGACGGGAAGCGGAGGCTCAACGTAGACCGCGCGGTCGGTCTTGAAGCCGGGCGTCTGCGACGACTGTGCCTGCGCCGACTGTCTACAGAGAGGAGACGCGACGAGCAGGGTGGCTAGGATTATTGTCGAGAGAAGTGAACGAAAGGTTCTGGACTTGAACAGGCAGAGGGAAATCATCAATGAACCTCACTTCGGTAACCGGACGATCTCCGCGGCTTGAAGCTCGACGGAGACTCCTGGCTTTGCGAACCCGCATCGCTACGGGAGTGCCTTTAATCGGTGATGGGCTGCGCGTCGTTCGGACGGGACGCGAGCGAGGGTTTTTTAGAGACGACAGGGCGCTGGCAAGCGGCGACGGGCCGGAGGCTGGAACCGAATTCAGGTGAAGAGGGAGATTTCGGCAGCCTTACGGCACACGCTCTTGACTTGGTCGAACGAGAGAAGGGCGCTCTTTTTTTTGGTCTGGTTTGAGTTTAAGTGAAAGGGATGAGCCGGGATGAACCACCCGATGTGCAGGGCTTAAAAAAAGAGGTGGTCACAAGCCTCACTCCCGGCGGGAAAGGTGCAGGAGGTGTTATCTCCCGCTCTGGTCTCTCAAAGTGTCTCGAACGAGATGGCCCGTCCTTTTGAAGACGGGTATCCCATCGTGGACGCGTCCTTGTAGACCAACTCGAAGTGATGGCTTTCTCGGATCGCCTTCGGCAACCAGACAATCTCCCCTTTTACTTCGAAAAGCTGTCGGAGAGACTCACGGCTTTGCGCCCCTACCTCGCGGCAGGTTTGCCCTTATCGTGTGCAATCATCGTTTGCGAAAGATCATCGCCATCGCCCGGAATCGGCGCAATAGCGGACGAATTTGATTAAACAATATTTGCCTATGGCTGTCAAGGTTTTTGTTTTTCGCGGGTAATCGGCGGTGGCTCTTGCTTGCCGTCTCTTCTGTAATCCTCTGAAAATAGCTGGATTTTCGGCACTGCTGCCGCTATTATCGGGTCAGGCGCAGAAGTCACCTGACGCCCACACTTCCGTTTCATCCCTGATGAAGTCTCCTAATCGCTTCAAAAGAGAGAGTGTCCTGCCTTGAAGGTCTCAATCGTTATCCCTCTCTACAATAAAGCCCCCTACGTGCGGCGCGCCCTGGACTCGATTGCGGCGCAGACTTTCTCCGACTTCGAGGTCATAGTGGTAGACGACGGCTCGACGGACGAAGGCCCACAGATCGTCAAAGAGTATGGGGACGCGCGCGTTCGCCTCATCACGCAGGCCAACGCCGGTCCTGGCCCAGCGCGAAACGCCGGAATCGCGCTGGCCCAAGGCGAGCTCACGGCTTTTCTGGATGCGGACGACGAGTGGATGCCCGAATACCTGTCGGAGAGTGTGAGCGCTCTCGAAGCGCTTGGGCCAGATGTCGCGTCCATCTCGTCCGGCTACATAGAGTACCCTGCGGAATTGTCCAGGGAGAAGATGTGGCGCGAGCGCGGCATCAGCGAGGGCGCTCAACGCATTGGGCCAGAGACCGCGCCGACGCTGGTGGTGAGCATGCTGGCCTACATGTCGCCCTGGTCAACCGTGGCGCGCACCCCGGTGATACGCAAGTGGGGCGGTTTCTACAGCCGTGAGAAATGTCTCTACGCAGAGGACGCATATCTCTGGCTCAAAGTGCTGCTCAACGAGACGGTGGCCTTTAGCTTGAAGCCGCTCGTCAGATTTCACAGGGAGGCTTCGGGCTTGAGCAAGAACTTAAGCGGCGCTCGCCCCGTCGAACCTTTCCTTAAAGACCCGACCGAGATAGAGGAGGCGTGTCCAGCGCACCTGCGAGAGCTTCTGTCGCGCGTCCTGGCGATACGCGCTGCCCACACGGCCTGCATGCTAGGCTACTGGGGGCACTGGCGCGAGGCCAGGTCGCTCGTCAGGCGCTTCGCCAAAGGCAAGGGCTGGGGCCTCCCGTATTACGCCCCGGCGCTTGTTTGTAGTACGCCGGTCGGAGCCGCCCTCGGTAAAACCTGGCGCGGGATGAACACTCTGCTTGGCCGGAGTTGACGAAAAAGACTAGTGAAAGAAGTGCTGACCACAGAGAGCACCGCACAAGCGCCTGCGATAAAACTCCTCGCCGTCATCGAAGCGACGACCGTCAACGCCGTCGCCAAGAACATGCTGGAGTTTCAACGCTCCGCGCTTGAGCTCTCCCGCCAGTCTCCTGATTCGGTAAAAGTTGAGACCTCTTTCGTGACGTTCGACCGCGACCGGATGGGCGACATGAACGAGTTCGTCAGAGCCATGCGCGAGCGCGGCCTGGAGATTGACGTCATTCCTGAAAGCCGCCGCTTTGACCTGCGCGTCATACGGGCGCTTCGTCGGATAGTTAAAAGGCGCTCGCCCGACATCATCCTGACCCACCAGGTCAAATCGCATTTCCTGATCAGACTCTCCCGCCTCTGGCGCGAGTACCCCTGGGTAGCTTTTCATCATGGCTACACCGCGACCGACCGGAAGATGCGCGCCTACAATTACCTGGACCGCTGGTCGCTGCCTGCCGCCCGCCGCGTCGTCACCGTCTGCCAGGCTTTCGCGCGCGAACTGACGCACTCGGGGGGCGTGGCCGCAAACCGAATCAACGTGCAGCACAATTCGATTCGCCCAGAACAGCCCGTCAGCGTGGAAGAGATAGAGGCTCTTAAAACCCGTCTCGGCATCACGCGGGAAGAGCGCGTCCTGCTCGCAGTCGGCCGCCTTTCGAGCGAGAAGGCGCACGCGGACTTGCTACAGGCTGTGAGCCTTCTGCCGGAGGTCGCTCCAGGAATCAGTGCGCGTCTGGTCATCGTAGGCGATGGGCCGGAGCGCGGTAGGTTGGAAGAGGCCGTGGCATCGCTCGGGCTTGTGGACCGCGTCACGTTCATCGGGCAGGTGAGCGACGTTCGGCCCTACTACGCTGCGGCCGATGCGCTCGTGCTCCCGTCGCACACGGAAGGCTCGCCCTACGTACTGCTCGAAGCGATGGCCGCGGGGCTGCCCGTCGTGGCGACGGCCGTGGGCGGCATTCCCGAGATGGTAGAGGATGAGACGAGCGCCCTTCTCGTCGCCCCGCGCGATGCGCGCCTGATGGCCTGGGCCATCGCGCGCATCCTGACTGATGATGAACTGGCCCAACGCTTGGCAATGAACGCCTCGGCGCTCGCCGCTACGCGCTACTCGCCCGAAGCTTACTTCCGCTCTCTGGTCGAGATTTACCGCGGGCTCATAAAGGATATGAAATCAAGGGGCAATTAGTGATATATTTCTGACGCAGGAAATCAATCAGGGCTCTTCGGCCCATTCCAAGCCCGTCGGGATTAAGCTTCTCAAAGGAATTTTAAATGTCTCTCGCACGAAAAGCTTCCTTCGCACCCTACGCTTTTGCTCTGCTGCTTTTCGCACTGCTCTCGTCCCCGCCGGAAGTGCGCGCCGACCCAATAGTCATCACTTCGGGTTCTTACACGGCGGCAACTCCTTTCAACTTTCCGACCCGTTACATCTCCTGGTCGGCTAACTTTCAGGGAGGAAACCTGAGCGCGTCGGCCGGAGCGGTTGACGGCGTCAAGCAGAACGTCTCGTCCACCTGTCCCTTTCCCTGTGCGGCCGGCTCGAATTTCGGCGTCAACACTACGACCCCTCTTTTTACGGAAAGCCCTGCGGCGAGCTTCTTACAGGTCAACGGCCAGGGCTACAACGGGTGGTTCACGGGCACGAGCCTGATGTTCAGCACAGGTTCCCTCAATATTCCAGTGGGCGCGCCGGCGGAATTCACGCTGACGACTGAGTTCACGATGACGGGGACGATAGGCTTCTCATCTCTCAACCTTCAGACAGGCGTTTTGACCCCGGACATTTTTAGCTCGGACGTGACGGGTTCCGGCATCGCCTCGATAGACTTCTTCTTCAGCCAGATCGTCCAGGGCTACGAGATTAGAAGAGTCCGCTACGACTTCCAGCCAGCAGCCGTGCCGGAGCCTGCGACGCTGCTGCTTCTAGGGACGGGACTGGCCGGAGCCGCCGGAGCGTACCGCCGCCGAAGACAAAGTGGCGCACAGCA
>DATEMM010000084.1:0-4869 GCA_035275605.1 Pyrinomonadaceae bacterium | reverse complement strand
CTCCTGGAAGTCGGCGGCGAATGGTGCATCTGGTGTCACATCATGGACGGCTTCTTCGAGAAGCATACGGAGCTGCTGGCGCTCAGGGAAAAGAACTTCATCATGCTGAAGATCAATTTCAGCGAAGAGAACAAGAATGAGCCGGTGCTCTCGCGCTACCCCGCCGTCGCGGGCTACCCGCACATCTTTGTGCTGGACCGCAACGGCAAGCTCCTGCACTCGCAGGACACGGCCCAACTGGAAGAGGGCAAGAGCTACAACCTGGAAAAGTTCATGGCCTTTCTCAAGACCTGGTCCCCGCCCGAAAATAAAGATTAAGGGAAGTGACGGTTGATTGGGCCGGCTCTTTAGTTGTGTCGGCCCGTCCGCTACGGACGAAGGAGGCGCACGCTACTCCGCGCTCCAGTGTGTCCCGTCCTCGAAGATCACTCGCTTGAGCACGCATTCGGCTTTGGTCGCGCCCTCCGATAAATAGATGTTTCCCTCGTAGGTCTGGCCCTTCCCGATGGGCTTACGCGCGGACTTAACGATGTTCTGCCAGGCGTAGGTCGTCTCTTCCAACACGCTCCCGCCCGCGGCCATGTACTTGACGCCGATGTCAACCTGGCTGATCGGCTTCGCCGTGTTGACCTTAATCTTAAAAGCTAGGGACTCTTTGTCGGAGCTAGGACCGAGGTAGGTGAATTCCACAGGGCGCTCGCCGCCGGTCGTCGCGGGGGATGAGGCTGGGGTCGGTGTCGGCGATTGCGGCGCGGGCGTCTCCGACACTTTCGTTGTCGTCGGTGCAATTGAATTGGTGTTGGAGGAGGCCGTCTGACTGCCGCCGCACCCGACAGAGATTAGGGCGAGCGCCAGGCAGCACGTCAGCAGCTTCATCTGTGCGGCTCCTTTTTCGCGGTGGGAGACGGCGGGCCGAAAGAGAGAGTTTTTGTGCCTGCCGCCCTCAAAGTTAAAGCGGCGAGAGGTTGTGACGACTCGCCGCTTTCAGATTTGAGAATTTCCTTCCCGCGTCTTTAGTCAATCTCGTTAGGATCGTGCCGGTCGTGGCGCAGCCCTATGACGGCTATCGTCAGCACGGCCGCGATGACGCCGACGGCGATCCATGTGCCCTTACGCCCGCTGTCGTCGTTATCGTCACTGTCATTGTCCTCCCCGGCCGGTTTGGCGGCAGAGGCGCGCTTGCCGACCGGCTTGAGGGTGTCCGCGAAGTTCGCTTTGGCCGTGAGGTAAACGTTCCCGCTCGACGCCAGGCGCGCTTCCACATTGTTCTTCGAGAAGATGCGGCTAAGAACGGTCTTCGTCCCGGCCGTCAGCGGCATCCTTTCCGCAGCCGCTTCGGGATTCGCCGTCGCGGAGGCGTTCTGCTCAGTGGCGGCCTCGGCCTCGACTTTCGGCAGAGTGACGGATGATTTGTCGGTCGCCTTCGGATCGGTGTTCGTCCCGACGGGGGCGCCAATCACGTAAACCTGCGCTACGGAGAAAACGAGCGCCAGGGCTATCAGTTGGAATGCCCTCGTAAATCTGGAAGCCATCATAAAATCTCCTCCTCATCGCTGTGCGTTAGGCTCGGTTGTGAAATTAAAGCAACGTACCTGTTCTTTACGCGTACCTTGCTTGTAAGCTGGGCAGGAGTTTAACGCTAAGGGTTGAAACGGTCAATATTTGTCTACTACGCCATAGGAGAAAGAACGCGGGCCGTCCGCCTGACTTTACCCTCAGACGAACGGCCCTCGCTCTCTTCTGTTCCTAAACTCGGCGCTCCCGACGCGCCGTGGCTTCTGTGCTTACCTGGTCGAGGAGACGTTAAAGGCGCTGGCCTCTATCGGCTCGTTGAAAGAGAACTTCGAGAAGTTCATCGTCCACTCGAATAACTGCGAAGTGAGCGCGTCAATCGAGAGGCGAATCTTGTAGGTGTGCGGCAGGATCAACTGGCCTTCCGCCTTAAAGTCGGAGAATTCTTCAATCAACTTGTAACGGTTCAGGGTCTGGCTCCCGGTGTCGGTCGCGACGCCGACGGAGCTCTGCGGCCTGGCACCCATGCGGGCCGAAACCGTGTACTGGTATTCGCTGCGCACGTGCTGGAAGGTCTGCGCGTCAAAGAAGAGGCTGATCTGAGTGTCGCCGCCACCTTTGTTCGGCCTGTACTTCAATTCGTGCAGCTCGCGCCCGTCAATCTTCTTCGTCCCGGCGTAGCTGAGCTTCGGGTTTTTGGCGGAGATGTTGAGCAGCGGCCAGGCCGACGAGAGGACCCCGCCGATCAGTCCCTGCTTGAAGACGGCTTCCTGCGACATCAGGAAATCGCCCAGCGCCGTGCGCTTGCCCGTCGATTCCATCAACGCGACGGTCATCTTGTCGTTGTCATAGGCAGCCTTTTCGTAAGAATAGCCGCTGGAATTGAAGACCATTGCGAGCACGACTTTGTCGCCATCCGAGGCCAACTGGGCGACGCCAGCAATCTCGCGGACGGCGCTGCTCTTACTCTGCACTTTGACGTCTCCGACGACGACGCGCGACTTGGCCGCGGCCAGAGCGTCCGCCGGGCCGATGGCGGCCAGGTGCTTGGCGATCAACTCTTCGGGCTTCATCTTGTCCGCCGGGGTGGGCGCGGCCGATGATGTCGTCAACGCCGCGCCGGAGGAAATAATCAGGATCAGGAATAGAGTCAAAAACCGCTGGTGCTTGTGTGTGAAGGTCTTTCTCACTTTGATAGTCTCCTTAGGTCGAGAAAATTAAGGGTTGGGGCGGGGGAGCCGTTCTCGTGTCTGTTCGCTGGTAGAGGCGGGGGTCTTAACGCCATCTTCCTCTCTACAGGACGCGGGATTATAGCAACGCTTCGCAAGTTATCCAACTGGCGGGGAGCCGTGAGCCCTGGGATAGAAATTAACTTTGAGTCCCGCCAAGGTGGCGGGACTCAAAGTTAGCTCCAGCCTTACCTGGATTCATAGAGCAACCGGCCGCGGCGTCTACCGCCGAGGAGAGCGCCGATTCCCGCCCCGGCCAGTGTGCCGAGGCTGATGCCGGCAATCAGGGGAATCTCGTCTGCGTCGGAGGGGATTCTGTTCGGGTCTCTCTCAAGCCTGGACATTCTCTGTCCCCCGATGATTGCTCCCACCACCAGCCCGACGACCGCGCCGACGCTCGCAGTCTTCCTGCGCGACCATCTGCCGTTCAGGGTGTGGACTCGCAGAATCTCGCGCTGTTCCAGGGCGTAAGCTGTGCCATCTCCCGACAGGTTCAAGGTGTTACCGGACACGCTGTCAAAGTCGCCACTGACCAGGCTGCCGTTTTTAAACTCGACCAATACCTTCTTGCCGGGCTTGAGACCAAGCAGGCTCTGCCAGTCGCGCGGCGCGCCCGCCTGAACGGGTCCGCCGGTCTGGGCTGGGGCGGACGGCGGAAGGCTGGTCAGCAGGAGGACTGAGACGAGCAGCGGCGCTAAGATTCTGCTTTTCATGTGGCTCTCCTTCGGATTGAATTTTCCTCGGGTAAGACACACGAGCTTGTAGGCGATTGTGCCGGCGCGCAAAAGTCTCCCTATGACACTTACGCGACCGACACAACTTACCTCGGAACGAGCGATTGTTCAGCTACCGGGCTGGCACAGAGAACTCCCGCTTTCCGTCACTTATGCACCGGATACTTCGGGCGCTTCGGCGCGGTGACGGGGTTTCGCGCGACCTCAGAGAGCGCGACCTGCACGGCCTTCTCCAACTGCGCGTCGCGGCCCGCCATGAAATCGCGCGGCGTCATCTCGACTTCGTAGTCGGGCGTGATGCCCACGTTCTCTATGCCGAAGGAAGTCCCGTCCGGGTTGTAGGCCGCGCGGTTGGGCAACTGCACGCTACCGCCGTCAATCAGGTCCGGGGTGAAAACGTAGGGGCCTATGCCGCCGCCCCCTGTGCGCGCCCCGACGATGGGGCCGACCCGCGCCAGCTTGTACATGAAGGCGAAGGTCTCGGCCGCGGAAAAGTTGTTCTCATTGACGATGAGAACTTTCGCCGCCGGGCCGGGATTGACGGGCGTGGCGATGTCGTCACCCTCGCGGAACATGTAGTAGTAGATGGGACGACGCCGCAGCCATTCTATGAGGTAGTCCGGCGTGATGCCGCCGCCGTTAAAGCGCTGGTCGATGACGACGCCCGGCCGGTCTGCGTAGCCGACGAGCCCGCGCATGAAGTCAACCGTGGCCGGGCCGTAGTTGGCGACGTAGATATAGCCTAGACGCCCGCCCGACAACTCTTCGACGCGGCGTCGGTTACCCTCGGCCCAGTTCGCCTGCCTGAGTTGATTCTCGTTCGGCACGGGGAAGACCGTGACGACGCGCGCGCCCGCGCCGTCCGCGCTCGGGCCGACCTTGAGCTTGATTGGCTGATTCACCTTGCCGTCGAAATAGCTGTAGACGCTCCTTGTCGCCTCGACCGACTGGTCGTCAACGGCCAGCAGGTATTCGCCCTCGCGCACCAACGCGCCCGGACGGTCGAGCGGCGCGGTGACGGAACCGCTGACGGAGTTGTACTGGGTCGAGCGGTAGATGCGCTTGAAGCGGTAGCGGCCCTGGCTGACTTCGTAGTCAGCGCCGAGGAGTCCAGTGCGGACGGGCGGCCCCGCGGGCGGCTGGTCGCCCCCGCCGACGCCCAGGTGGCTGACCGAGATGTGGCCGAGCATCATGTTGAGCAGCGCGTTCAGGTCAGCGCGCCGCGCAATCCCCGGCAGGTATTCCGCGTAGTGGCGCTCTAGCTCCGGCAGGTTCTGGCCGTGATGGTTCGGGTCATAGAACCAATCGCGCATGATGCGCCAGGACTCCCTGTACATCTGCTGCCACTCGGCGCGCGGGTCAACTTTCACTTCGAGGCGCTTGAAATCGAGTTT
>DATEMM010000083.1:0-8758 GCA_035275605.1 Pyrinomonadaceae bacterium | reverse complement strand
ACTACGACAATCTCATCAAACCCGACCTCGTCGCCCCCGGCAACAAACTCGTTTACGCGGAGGCGGACGACAACCTCCTAGTCACCCAGCACCCGGAACTGGATGCCGGTGTCAGCGCCGCTGACAACCGCAAGATGATGTACATGAACGGCACGTCCATGGCCACGCCCGTCGTTGCGGGCGCGGCGGCGCTCCTGCTTCAGGCCAACCCGAAGCTGACGCCGAACATGGTCAAGATGCTCCTCCAGTACACGGCGCAGCAGATTGCCGGTGCCAACATGTTCGAGCAGGGCGCGGGTCAGATTAATATTGAAGGCGCAGTGCGCCTGGCGAAACTCGTCCGCACAGACCTCATCTCGACCACGCTTCTCGGCGCGCCGCTTTTGACAACGACGCCGCCCGCGCCGCAGACCACCATCGCGGGGCAGACCTTTAAGTGGGCACAGGGGATCATCCTCAATCGCACCTACGCCAAAGGCACTAACCTGATTACCAGGTATCAAAATATTTACGGCATGGGCGTGCTGCTCGGCGACGGCGTCCTTCTAGGCGACGGCGTGCTTTTGGGCGACGGCGTCCTGCTCGGTGACAGCATCACGACCAGCAACGGCGTGCTGCTCGGCGACGGAACGTTCTTCTGTAACAAGGGCGTCCTGCTTGGCGACGGTGTCTTGCTGGGTGATGGAGTGTTGCTCGGCGACGGCGTCCTGCTCGGCGATGGCGTGCTGCTTGGGGACGGCGTTCTTCTCGGCGATGCATACCTTCAGGCAATGTCGGCGAGGGTCGGCGGCGATGATACTTCTTCAATGGCCATAGAGGAAGATAGTGGAGTTGACTATCTCGGCATGGGTGTCTTACTGGGCGACTGACGCTTCGTAAGACTACACCTTCTTCGTTACCTGAGACTATCAATTCCATAACCTCCAGAGAGAATCAACATGGCCACCCCGTCTACACAAAGAAAGGTCGCGAGCACAGCCCCCCGGTGGCTGCCTGCGAACTCTCAAGCCGTGACCGTCGAAGTCCTGACCGCTGGGCGCGAAGATGAAGTCCTGGCGTTTCTCAGCGCCCGCCCCTCCCACACCGTTTTCATGATGGGCATGATTAGGGACAACGGGTTGGAAAGCAGCTTCAACCGTGGCACCTTCTACGCCTGCCGCGATGCCGCAGGCCAGCTCCAGGGAGTCGCCTTAATCGGCCACGCCACTTTAATCGAAGCTCGCACGGAAGCCGCCCTCCAAGCCTTCGCGCGGATAGCGCAAAACTGCCAGCGCACGCACATGATTATGGGCGAAATGGAGAAGGTCGAAACCTTCTGGAACTACTACGCGGAAGGCGGACGGTCCCCGCGCCTCTCATGCCGCGAGCTGCTGTTCGAGCAGCGCTGGCCCGTTGAAGTGAGAGAGGCTGTTCGCGGGCTCCGCCGCGCCACGCTTGCCGACCTTGAGCTGGTCATGCCCGTGCAGGCCGAGATGGCCCTGGCGGAAAGCGGGGTCAACCCGCTGGAAGCTGACCCGCTCGGCTTTCGTGTCCGTTGCGCGCGCCGTATAGAGCAAGGCAGGGTCTGGGTGCTGGTGGAGAACGGGCGACTCGTGTTCAAAGCTGACGTCATCTCCGATACTGCCGAAGTCATCTACCTGGAAGGCATCTACGTCGCCGCAGAGGAGCGCGGTAAGGGCTACGGCCTGCGCTGCCTCTCGCAGTTGAGCCGCCAGCTCCTGGCCCGCACCAAGTCCGTTTGCCTCCTGGTCAACGAGCTGAACAAGACCGCGCACAGCTTCTACCAGAAGGCCGGCTATAAAATGGCCGGGCTTTACGACACCATATTCTTGCAGCATTAGGGGGCCGACCTCTTCCTGAAAGTCAGCGCGGCGGGCCGACATATTGTCAGGCGCGTCTGACATATTGTCAGCCAAAAGGGCCGAATCAGTCACTCGCGCGGCCCGCGTCAGACCTTAGTTTCCAGCCTAAACCCAGCTAAAAGTCTCAATCGGCACTTGCGCGTGGCCAGTGGAACAGCGCTTGCCATGCGTACTTGCGCGTTGCGCGACGCTCATTCCGCGCCGACCAGCCCGACAGTCGCCAAATCGAGATTGCTCTCGAACTCCGATTTATCAAGACTGCTCAACGAACCGAAGGGGTTCACACGACGAGAAGTGAAGCCCTAGATAAGCCTATGGGCAAGCAGCGTTTCACCAAGCCGTTCATGTGGCTGACCATCGCCACAGGGGCGGCAGTCTGCCTTTTCTCCGCTTACCACGTTCCCCTCAAACAGCTAGATATACGCTTTCTGATACTGGCCATAGTCACGATCTGTATCAGCTCGCGCATCTCCGTGCAGATTCCGCGCTTCACTTCGCAGATTTCTGTTTCCGATACGTTCGTCTTTCTCACCCTGCTGCTCTATGACGGTGAAGCGGCCATCCTCCTGGCGGCGGCGGAAGCCCTGCTGTCGTCAATGCGCTTTAGCAAGAAGCTGTCCACCATCCTCTTCAACTGCGCCGTCATAGCCATCTCCACTTTCCTCAGCACGTGGACGCTGCGTCTCTGCTTCGGCGACATTTTGGCCCTGCCCGGCGGCGGTTATTCCTCCGCCTTCATCATCGCCATCTGCCTGATGGCGCTCGTGCAGTACGCCAGCAACTCCGGCCTGGTCGCTCTCGTCGCATCGCTCAAGACGAATGACAGCTTCTGGGCCACCTGGAAGAGAAGCTATCTCTGGACGTCGCTCACTTATTTCGCGGGAGCATCGACCGCCGGTATTATCGCGCGGATTTTCGGGAGCATCGGCCTGCCAGCCCTCATCGCCACGGCCCCTATACTCTTGATTATCTTCATCACCTACCGGACTTACTTGAAGAACGTCGAGACGGCGTCGGCCCAGGCCGCGCAGGCCGAGCGCCACGTCGCAGAGCTCTCCCACCACATGGCCGAACAGGAGCGCATGCGCGAGCAGCTTTCGCAGCTTGAGAAGCTGTCAGCCCTCGGCGAGCTGGCTTCGGGCGTGGCGCACGATTTCAACAACACGCTGGCGGGGATTCTCGGCCGGGCAGAGCTTTTGCAGCGCACCACGGACCTGGAGAAGATCAGGCGGGGCCTGAACATCATCATCAAGGCCGCCGAAGACGGAGCGAAGACCGTGAAGAGGATTCAGGACTTCGCGCGCCAGCGGCGTGACCACGATTTTGACCTAGTGGACGTGGACCAACTGCTGTTTGACGTCAGCGAGATCACGCGCTCCTACTGGAAAGACCGCCCCGAGGCGAACAACATACACATCAACCTTGACCTGCAACCGCACTCCAACGTCATGGTGATGGGAGACGATTCGGAGCTGCGCGAGGTCCTGGTCAACATGGTCTTCAATGCCGTGGACGCCATGCCCAAAGGCGGCGAGCTGATGCTCTCGGCCATTGAGATTGACGGCCACGCCGAAATCTCCGTCAGCGACACTGGCTCGGGCATGAGTGCGGAAGTTCGCGCGCGCATCTTCGACCCGTTCTTCACGACGAAGGGTAAGGCCGGAATGGGGCTCGGGCTGGCCGTGAGCTTCGGCATCATCAGCCGCCACCAGGGGACCGTCGAAGTTGAATCGGCAGTCGGTTGCGGCACGACCTTCCGCATCAAGATTCCCGTCGCGGTGGCCGAAGCACGGGAGCGTGCCCCCAAGATGGAAGCCATGCCCCTCCCCCTCCCCGCCGAAGCGCTCACCCCAACGCACGACATGCCGCAGCGCTTCCCGACGATTCTGGTGGTGGATGACGAGGCGGACGTCCGCGAACTGCTGCGCGACATACTGGTCAGCGAAGGCTACAGCGTGACCATCGCTGCCGGAGCCCGCGAGGCTCTCTCTTTGTTCAACGCCGAAGCCTTCGACGGGGTCTTTACCGATATAGGAATGCCGGAGATGAACGGGTGGGAGCTGGCGCGCGCCATCCGGGAGCGCAACCGGGACATCCCGCTGGCCGTCATCACCGGATGGGGCGACGCGGTCGGCGCCGACGAACAGAAAACGGCACAAGTTGACTGGGTGGTGACAAAGCCGTTCACCGCCCGTTCCATTGCGGAACTCGCACGGGAGGTCTCCAAGCGCCTGGCAGCGAGAGAGAAAGCCGCGCTCACGGCGACTAAGGAGCAGGAGGATTACGCCTTCGTCACTTAAGAGAGCGCCTGAGGGAGAATATTATGGGTTACATATTAGCAGTTGACGACGATCCCGAAATTCGCGACCAACTGGTCGAATTGCTTCAGGGCAAGCATTTCGTCCAGGAGGCCGAGAGCGGCGAAGCTGCTCTAGAGTGGCTGGCGCGCGAGCCAGAGTGGCACGCCGTCATCACGGACATCTCTATGCCGGGCTTAAGCGGGCTGGAGCTGGTGGGCCGCATTCGGCAGATGATGCCGGACACGCCCGTGATAGTCCTCTCCGGCTTAAACGACCCGGCGTACAAAGCCGGCGCGCTCGGCATGGACGTCTTCAAGTACATGACCAAGCCCTACCGGCTGGACGAAATCGAGGCCAGCGTTGACAGCGCCGTCGCCTACTACAAGGAGTTGATAGCCTCGCGCCGAAGACGAGAGGGCGCTGACGCCGCCGGGCCGCAAAGGTTATACGCTCTTTCGATCAACACCGAGAACGTGAAGTCAGGGGAATCCGAGCACGAGGCCGATTTGCTGCTCGCCTCCTCCGTTGACGAGGCCAAGCAGCGCGGCTTTGAGTACGCGCGTCAAAAATGGCCCATGGCGGAAGGCTGGATCAAACACTCTGTGATAGCCAAAGAGGCCCCGTCGGAGATCATGTCGCAGTTTTCCACGGCGGCTGCTCCGGAGACATTAGTCCTGCCGGAAGCGTTCGATAAGCTCTGCACCGCCTGCGGGAGCATAGAAGTCACCAAGATAAAACATCACATGGGCAAATTAGTCTTCTCCTGAAACCGAGCGACTCTCGCCCCCGCGTACCCTCTTGCGCTCTTCAAGCGCCCGCCCGACGCTCTCCTCGACCCCCTGCAACCGGAAAGGCTTGACCAGGTAATCGAAGGCTCCCATTTTGAGCAACCCCTGGGCCTGCTCCTTGTCACTCATGCCCGAGATGATGATGACGGGCGTGTCTGGCTGGTGCTGCTTGATGTGGCCCAACAGCTCGATCCCGCTCAAACCCGGCATCGAAATATCCGTCAACACAACGTCGTAGCTCTCACTCCCCAGCCATGCCAGGGCCTGTTCCGCAGTCTCCGCGGAATGGCACTTGTGCTCCGACTCGAAAAGGTCATAAAGCATGTCGCGGATAGTTTCATCGTCGTCTACGATTAATATCAAAGCCATCCAAGTCACCTCTACCAGTAAATATATACTTCAAAGATTGCCCAGCAGCGCGCGCTCACAGACCCCGCCCGCCCTGACCGAGCTCTTTCAGTTTGATTAGTACGGACCTTCAGTCTGACCGAGGCCCCGCCACCGGGATTTATTCCTTAAACTCAAAAACCCCACAAAATCCAAGCAAATTCGGCGGTTACCGCCAGATACGGCCCGTGGCACGGAGACTGCACAGTGTGATGGCGGCTACGCCTGTATTTTGTCGTGCGCCTGACCAAGCTGTTTTCGGACTTTTGATTAGGACGTCTCCCCCAGATGAAAAGATTTCAACGCTCGGCAATCGTCACATGGTTCACCATCTTCTCGCTTCTGCCCTCGCTGGCGGCGGGAATCATGCTCGGCGATAAAGCCAATGCTCAGCCGGTCTCGCAAGCCAGTGCGCCCTCCAGACAGCGCGATAAGGTTTCGTCGGACCTGCGTGAGAAGCTCAAAGAGGCGAACGCCCAGCGCGTCAATGTTATCATTGAGCCGGTCGGTTCGTGGAGCGATGCACTTGAGTTCACCATCGGCGGCAACGGTGGGAAGACTTCCCGCTCGTACAAAGGTTTCGCCGCACGCTCGGTCAGCCTGCCCGCGCCAGCCGTCGAGGCCCTGGCCAATCACCCGGAAGTCAATTACATAGCCCTCGACAGGGACGTTGAAGTGCTCGGCCATGTCTCGCTGACCACGGGCGCGGACGCGGCGCGCACGGCCGGCGGTTCCTCTGCCTATGACGGCAGCGGCGTCGGCATCGCCGTGATGGACTCCGGCGTTTACAACGGCCACGTCTCCTACGAGAACAGCGCCAAGCAGTCACGCGTCTCCGTGAACGTTGACTTCACTGGCGAGAACCGCACTGACGACCCTTACGGCCACGGCAGCCACGTCGCGGGCATCCTCGGCGGCAACGACAGCGTGTCGCAGGGCGCTTATCTCGGCATCGCGCCGAACGCGCAGATTATCAACCTCCGCGTCCTCAACTCGCAGGGCAAAGGATCTGTCTCGAACCTGATGGCCGCGCTCGACTGGGTGCTGGCCAACCGCACGACCTATAACATCCGAGTCCTCAACATGAGCCTCGGCACCGCGGCCGTTGACTCCTACCGCTACGACCCGCTTTGCAAGTCCGTGCGCAAGCTGGTGGACGCAGGCATCGTTGTCGTCGCCGCGGCAGGCAACGAAGGCAAAGACAGCTCCGGGCAGAAAATTTACGGGCAGATTCATTCGCCAGGCAACGAACCTTCTGTCATCACGGTGGGCGCTGCCAACAGCTTCGGCACGGACACGCGCGCCGACGACGCCGTCACCACCTACAGCTCGCGCGGACCGACCCGCAGCTACTGGACCGATTCCTTTGGCACGAAGCACTACGACAACCTGATTAAGCCCGACCTGGTGGCTCCTGGTAACAGAATCATCAGCACGCAGTCTGCTGGCAACTACCTCGTCACCAACAATCCCTCCCTAGACGCCAACGTGAGCGGATCGAGCGCCAGGGAAGAGATGTTCCTGAGCGGCACTTCGATGGCGACGCCGGTTGTCTCCGGCGCGGCCGCCCTGCTTTTACAGGCCAACCCGAGCCTGACGCCGAACATGGTCAAGATGATCCTGATGTACACGGCGCAGCCGCTCGCGGGCTTCAACAATTTCGAGCAGGGCGCAGGCCAACTCAATCTGTACGGCGCGATGCAACTGGCCAGGCTGATTCGCACCGACCTGACCTCGAGCACGCCCACGGGCGCGCCCCTGCTTTGCTCGACCTGCACTGCGCCGACGCCGCAGACGACCATCGCGGGCCACACCTTCTCGTGGGGCCAGGGCATTATCCTGGACTACACCTTCGCGACCGGAACGAACCTGATTACAAAGTATCAGAAAGTCTACAGCCTGGGCGTGCTGCTCGGTGACGGGACCGTCGAAGTCAACGGCGTCCTGCTCAGCGACGGCGTACTTCTGGGCGATGGTGTGCTGCTAGGCGACGGCGTCATGAAGAGCGGCGACACGGATGCTTCGACGCTCGGCATCACGCTCAAGGAAGGAACACTGTTCAAGGCTTATGGCGTACTGCTTGGCGACGGCGTCCTGCTCGGCGATGGTGTGCTCCTGGGCGACGGCGTGCTCCTGGGTGACGGCGTGCTGCTTGGCGATGGGGTGTTGCTCGGCGACGTTCACGTCCAGGCCAACAACGCTCTGATCTACGGCGACACGAGCGGCTCTACGATGGCAGTGGTCAAGGACAGCGCGCCGAAAGCGCCCTCCAGCCTGACGGCGACGGTCGCATCCTCGACCCAGATCAATCTGGCCTGGACGGACCTTTCTACGAACGAAGACGGCTTTAAGATCGAGACTTCGACCGACGGTAAAACCTACACGCAGACCGCGACCGTCGGCCGCAACGTCAAGACCTACTCCAAGACTGGACTGAGCGCTGGCAAGAAGTATTACTATCGCGTCCGCGCCTACCACAGCGGCGGCGACTCCGCCTACTCCAACGCGGTAAACGCGACTACCAGTTCGACCACGACGACGACCACGCCGGGCAAGAAGTAGATGATGAAAGCTGCGGGCGAGGCGGCCTGACCTGGCCGCCCCGTCCGGGTAACACCCACTACCGGACGATTAACCATAAATCTTAGAGCTTCATTAACTACTAAAAGGATTCGGGCCATGTACCCACAATCTGTCAGCACAGCGTCGCGCGCCAGGCAAGCGTTGACACCATGCGCCCCGCACAAATCCTCGGCGGTCGAGCCCCTCGGCGACGAGCACACAGGGGAAGTGCTGATGTTTCTCTCGCAGCGCCCTCTGCATACGGTCTACCTGGCGGGTTTCATTCTCGACAACGGGGTCGTCAGCCCCTTGAACCGCGGCTCTTTCTACGGCTACCGCAACAGCGCGGGCCAACTTGAAGGCGTCGCTCTCATCGGCCACGCCACGCTCTTCGAAGCCCGCTCGGACGAGGCCCTCGCGGCCTTCGCCGCCCTCACTCAGAACTGCTCCCGCACGCACATGCTGCTCGGCGAAATGGACAAGGTCGAGCACTTCTGGAACTACTACTCGGCGGGCGGACAGGCTCCCAGGCTCGCTTGCCGCGAGCTGCTCTTCGAGCAAAAGTTTCCGGTCGAAGTCAGAGAGCCCGTGCGCGGATTGCGCCAGGCCACCCTGGATGATTTGGAGCTGGTGATGCCCGTGCAGGCCGAGATGGCCTGTGAGGAGAGCGGCGTCAATCCGCTGGAGAAGGACCCGAACGGTTTTCGCCTGCGCTGCGCGCGTCGCATAGAGCAGGGCCGCGTCTGGGTGCTAGTCGAAGACGACCGCCTGGTCTTCAAAGCGGACATCATCTCCGACACGTCTGAGGTGATTTACCTGGAGGGTGTCTATGTCGCCCCAGAATCGCGCGGCAATGAGA
>DATEMM010000082.1:0-4825 GCA_035275605.1 Pyrinomonadaceae bacterium | reverse complement strand
CGGGCAGAACATCCTGCTGGCCGCCGCCACCGCCGCCGCCGGCCTTGGCGGGCTTGGGCAGCGAGCCTTCGCCGCGCCCCTTGCTGAAGCCGACGCGACCGCCCTGGCCCGCGCCGATCCCTTTGTCAGGCTTCGTCTCTTCTATCTCAGGAGGAATCTCGTCCAGGTTGATCAGCTCCTGCACGGTCATGTCCTGCTCGGCCTGTGCCAGTTCTGCCGCGTGCAACTTGTAGCGCCCGACGACGATGAAAGCGATGATGGCCGTCAGCACCACCAACAGGGCCGTCGAGGTCGCAATCGCCACGTTCTTTGAAGAGAAGAACCTCCAGATGAGCGAGCTGTAGCCGACCACGAACCGTTTGCTATAGCCGAAGGGGTCACGCTTAAATTCCGGCCAGGTCAGCTCCGAGTGATGCGCGACCTCCTTGAGTTCCGTCATCAGGCGACGCGACAACCCTGTGTCGTCCACGAACGTCAGGTGATACTCGCCCGCTGGCACAAGCGCGGTTGTTGCGCCCGCAGCCCCGGCCCAGTGCGCGGGCGGGATTTCGGGGATGGGCGTCGTCGTGGACGTCAGTTCGTCCAGCGGCGTGCCGTCAACCGGGCAGAAACTGAATTTGTCGGCGAAGTCTTCCTGGCAGGTCGGACACTGTTTCATAAAAACCTCCTGACGTTCCTCTGGAGAAAGTATCTGTTGGCGGTAGGATGTGATAACGCGCGAGTCTAAAGAAGCGGGCGTGTCGGGTGCGCTCCAGCGCTGAAAGAGGGCACGGAGTTCCAGCTCCCCGGTCGAATCCGCGTCTGGGCGGGCAGCCTCGTCCCCTGGGCCGTCATGCCTGTTGTAGATGGAAAGTGGTTGAGTGTCTTTTCTTTCGCTCATTTCAACACCTCGTCCACGATTGCGGTCTCCCTGTGGCTCTGAAAATAGGGCGCGAGCTGTTTCTTCAAACGCTGGCGCGCGCGGTGCAGCCTGGCCTTGACCGTGCCCGTGTCCGAGCCGACCACCAGCGCTATGTCCGAGAGGGCCAGTCCCTCGTACTCGAAGAGCACGAGCGCCTCGCGCTGGAGCGGCGGTAATTCTTCAATCGCGCGCCGGACCTCGCGGGCCAGCTCGTCGTCCAGCAGTTGGCGAAGCGGCCCGAGCCTCTCGGGCTGAGGCGGCTCCTCGGACAAATCTTCAAGCGCGTCCTCGCCCCGCAGCCCGCGAAAATGCTTCATCGCCAGGTTCCTGGCCGCCGCCAGCAGATAGGTCTTGAGCGCGGCGCGCCCTGGGTCGAAGCCTTCGGGCCTTTTGAGCAGACTGAGGAAGCAATCGTGCGCGACGTCCTCGGCCAGCTCGACGGAGCCGAGCAGGCGGTAAGCGAAGCGGAAGACGGAATCGCGGTGGCGCTCGTACAGCGTCAGGAACGCCGCCTCGTCGCCCCGGCCGGCTTCGGCCAGCAGTCTTTCGTCTGTCATGCTTTCGGGCAACTTGGTCTCGTGCCCCCGCTAGGCATCCAGGGAATTGCTTCCCAGTTCTTTATTACCGGCAATCCAGGAAAAGATACGCCGCAGCTTCAACTATTTTTATGGGACAAGAAAATCTCCCGGACCGGAAGCGAGCCCACAGGCCAGGGGATTCGTAGCTCGATGCACCCTCTGATGGCCAAATCGGTCCGTGAGTTGCCGGAGAAAAGGCAGGAGCCAGGAGCCAGAATCCAGAATGAAAGGCTGAGACCTTCTTTCTTTTATTCTGACTCCTGGCTCCTGGATTCTGACTTCTGCCTTACTTCATCCCTTTTTGTTGATCTCTGCCAGGAGTTTCGCGGCCCTCGTCTGGTCAATCGGCGTGAGCGCCCTGTACTCGTCCATCGCCGCGGCCCTGTTGCCCATATTGAGGTAGGTGATTCCCAGGTTGTAGTGTGCCAGCGCGTAGTCGGACTTAAGAGAGATGGCCTGGCGGAAGGCCGTCACGGCGTCCGGGTACTGGCGCATATTCAGGTAGGCGTAGCCAAGCTCGTTATGCGCCTCCGCGTAGTCCGGCTTGATCCTGAGAGCCTCTCGCAGCGGCGCGACCGCATCCGAGTAACGCCGCATGTCGTCATACGCCCAGCCGATGTTGTAATTCGCCGTGGCATTGCCCGGCTTGAGCCGCAGCCCCTGTTGATAAGCCGCGACGGCCTCGGCGTACTGGCTCGTGTTGTAGTAGTAGACGTCGCCCAGACCGAAATAGGCTTGCGGGTAGTCCGCCTTGAGTCGGAGCGCCTCTTTGTAGTTCTGAATCGCGTCCGGGAAGCGTTCGAGCTTGCGGTAGGCGTAGCCCAACTCGGCATAGGCTTCCGGGTAATCAGCTTTCACCGAGATGGCTTTTTCGAGCGCCTCAATTGACTGTGCGAACTGCTTCAGCTCGTTCTGTGCCCAGCCGATGTTGTAGAAGGCCCGCGCGTTGTCGGGCTGGAGGCTGAGCGCTTGCCTGTAGGCACTGATTGCCTGCGGGTACTGATGCGTGTTGTAGAAATAGACGTCGCCCAGGCCGAAGTAGGCTATGGCGTAATCCTTCTTCAGCGTAGTGGCTTCGGTGTAAGCCTCCACGGCCTCCTTGTAGCGTTCGAGCTTACGATAAGCGTAGCCCAGTTCGTTGAGCGCCTCGGCGTAATCGCTCTTTTTGAGAAGCGCCTGGTTGAGCGGGGCGAGCGCCTGCTCGTACTGCTTCAGCTCGTTGTAGGTCCAGCCCAGCTCGTAATAGGCCTGCGCGTATTCCGGGTTGATGCGAATCGCCTGCCGGTAAGCGTTGACGGCCTCGTTCCCCTGATTGAGGCTGCGATGGGCGAAGCCCAACTCCTTCCAGGCTTCCGCGTACTCGTTTTTGTAGCGGAGCGCGGTCTTGAGCGACTCAAGGGCCTGCGCGTACTGATCCTGCTCGTTGTAAATCCAGCCGATGCCGTAGTGCGCCTCGGCCATGTCCGGCTTGAGACGCACGGCCTGCTTGTAGGCGTTGAGCGCCTCCGTGTACTTGCCAGCGTTGAGGAACGCGTCGCCCTGGTCGCTGTAATCGTCCGCGTCCATAGTGGGACGCCCCGCGGGACGTGTGCGCGGGCGGCGGGTGACGGACGCGCCGGCCGCCCTCGTCATCGGGCGGCGTGCTAGGGTACGCCTGACGGTCGCTTGCACAGCCCCGCCTGTCAGGTCCTGTGCGGACGCGCTCGCGCCGCCGTCGCGCGAGACGCTGCCAGCCCCGCCCACGGGACCCTGCGCCCGTGCGTTGTTGGTATTAAAGAGAAAGATAACCGTCGCCGCCAGCGATACGACCATCGCGGCGCTCGCGCGGCGTGTGGATTTCGTCAACAACATCCTCTAATCTCCAGAATGAATGATAGGTCAAATGCGGACTTCCCGTTCGCGCCTCCGGGGCTTGGGCCGCCCGTTTCCCCTGCGCTTCTTAAGTAGGAGCGGCGCGGGGTCTGCCGGATTATAGGGCGGATTCGCCTGCAACGGAACCTGATCTTAAAAGGAACGATTCCAAACGACCACACACACCTGGCAGACGCGAAAACAAAGGAGCGTTTGCGTGGGATGAAATCCTCCCGGCCCCGAATCGTTTCCCCGAACCGGCACAGAGCCCTTTCACGGCGAGGGGCACTGGCTTCCGAAGTCTAAGGTCGGCTCAGGTCTGCGGCGTCGCGCTGCGACTGCGCCTGCGTGCCCTCGTAGAGACCCAGCCCGAGGCCGAACTTGGCCGCCGCGCGCCTCAGCGACATGCTCTCGGCGTTGCTGGAACTGTCGCCGTACTTGTCCACGTCCTCGTCCTCCTGGCCCGTCGCCTCGCGGTAGACCACGCCCTCTGCGCACGGGATCGAGATGCGCGAGACGAGGACGAGCTTGCCGCCGATGCCCGCGAGGTGGCGAATCTCGTAAGACCAGCCGGGCGCGTAGAGGTCCAGGAACTTGACGGCGGTGTGCCAGGGCAGAAAGAGAATTTTCTGCCCGCCGACCGTCTTGCTTTTCAGCAGCCGCCGCGGGATCGGCTTGGAGAGATCGTTGATGATATCCGCGATAGTTCGCAAAGGCATCGCTTAGAATCCTTTCACCTGTCTAACCGGCGTTTGACACTCTTTAGGATGTACGGTTATGTTAGTCAACGTCCAAGCAAGCGAACTCACCATGTCGGGCTCGGCGGAAGTTTCGAGCAAACTTCTCAGCCCGGACTTCGCCCTCGGATGAAATCACGCATGCGTCCCGTTCGTCTAGCGGCCTAGGACACCGCCCTTTCACGGCGGCGACACGGGTTCGATTCCCGTACGGGACGCCACTTACTTTTCAAACAATATCCATGAGCCTATTCTCGCCGAGCCGGGCGCGGTGTCAATGCCTGTCCACAACTATTGACGATCACTTCGTGACTGAGCGCGCGACCATCATTCGCTTGTTTTCAATCTTGAATGCCGGATGCTCAACCCAGGTTAATTCAGGCGTTGATTTTGTGCGACCATAGAAATGGATGTTGTATCGAAATGTGAGTCGAGCATATAATCCGCGCGACCCGTTAGTCTCACACTCGCGCTCGACGGGTAGCTCTCAGAATCCTGACCCTGCTGGCCCACTTAATGGAGGAACAATGAAATTTTTCGTTAGCTCTCGCATGAGGGAGTTGTTTATCGAGCGGAAGACAGCCATCGAAACCATTCATTTCTGTGGACACACGCCACTCTACATCGAGACCGAGCCGGAGGTTAAAGATATTGCGGCCCGCGATACGATGGATAAACTCGTGTCGGACGCGGACGGTTTCATTTCAATCTCTTATTTGTCCGAAGGTAAGAAAGATAAGATTCTGGGTAATCTCACC
>DATEMM010000081.1:0-8082 GCA_035275605.1 Pyrinomonadaceae bacterium | reverse complement strand
TCCGGCTCCTGAATTCTGGCTCCTGGCTCCTGTGTTATTGTTCAGTCGTGGAGGCGAGCGGGGCAGAATCTTTGCGCCTGATGATCGTCGCGGGCGAGCCTTCGGGCGACGCGCACGCAGCGGCGCTCGTCAGCGCGCTGCGTGCCGAATCGCCGGAGACAGCGTTTGAGTTCTTCGGCGCGACGGGCGCGCTGATGCGCGAGGCCGGAGTCGAGTCCGTCGTGCGCTCGGACGACCTGGCGATTATGGGACTGGTCGAGGTCGGACGAGCGCTGCCCAAATTCTGGCGAGCCTTCAAAGCCCTCAAGCGCGCCGGCGTCGAGCGACGCCCCCGCGCCGTCATCCTCGTTGACTGGCCCGATTTCAACCTGCGACTGGCACGCTCGCTTCATCGCCGCGGATTGCGCGTCATCTATTACATCAGCCCGCAGCTCTGGGCCTGGCGTTCCTCCCGCGTCAGAAGCGTGAGGCGCGACGTGGACCTGATGCTCGCCATTCTTCCCTTCGAGCCCGACTGGTACAGGGAGCGCCAGGTCGAGCACGTGGAATTCGTCGGCCATCCGCTCGCAGGCGAGGTCCACCCGCGCTACGGGCGAGAGGAGTTCTGTCGCCGCAACCGCCTAGACCCGGCGCGTCCCGTCTTAGTGATGCTGCCGGGCAGTCGCCGCAAAGAGCTCGAACGCATTCTGCCGCCGATGCTGGACGCGGTGGATGTCCTCTCCCGCCGCAGGCCAGAGGCGCAGTTCGTAGTGGCGCTCGCCCCCAACCGCTCGATGGATGAAGCGAAGGCCATCATGGGGGCCGCCGTGAAGCGGAGTTCTCTCGCGCCCGGCACGCTGCGACTTACGCAGCACGAGACGCGCGAGGCGCTCGCGGCGGCCGACGCGGCGGCGGTTGCCAGCGGGACGGCCACGCTCGAAGCGGCCCTCATCGATACGCCGTTCGTCATCGTCTACAAAGAGTCCTTCATCAACTGGCACACGCTGGGCCGCCTCATCAGCGCCGAGCACTTCGGGCTGATAAACCTGATCGCGGGCGAGCGACTCGTGACGGAGTTGATGCAGAAGGATTTGACGGGAGAGCGTTTGGCCGATGAGCTTGAAGCGTTGTTGGACCGGGAAGAGAACGAAGCGGCACGGGCGAGACTTAAAGAGGCCGCCGCCCGGCTCGGCACAGGCGGCGCATCCAGGCGCGCGGCCCGCGCCGTCCTGAAAGCACTGGGCGAGTGGAAGAAGGAGTCCCGGACGGACGTTTGATTTTACGGCATTAGTTTTCTACGGGCGCGTGTCCGGTTCTACCCTGGAATCCAGATATTCTTCGTCACCACCGTCTCCGCCCCGGAGGGAAGCAGGAGCGGGGCGGGCGATTTTGTGTAGAAGGCGAATCCTTTGTAGCTGACCAGGTAATAATATTTGGTCGAGAAGACTCCGCCCTCTGCGTAGATGACGAGCGGCCTCTCCATCTTGCGGAGGATGGTTTGGAAGTTAACGGTGTCAACGCGAACGACTACCCCGCTGGCCTTGATGGCGTTGGCGATTGCTGCGGCTGCGGCTGCGCCTGCTGCTGCCATAAACAGTTCCCCCTTAAAGTCTAAACTTTTATTTTACCTGTCCGCCCCGTCAATCTTCTCCTGCAACTCTTTCAACTGACGGCGCAGCTCTTTAATCTCCTCGCGCAACTGCGGCAGCCGGTTGACGTGGGCGTTGATGCGCTTGTACTGGTCAAGCGGCTGGACGGGGATGCCCCACCAGACGCCGGGGCGCACGATCTTGCCCGGCAGGATTCCGGCCTTGGAGCCGATGACCGCTCCGCTCTCAACCCTCGCGTGATCGCCCATTCCGACCTGCCCGCCGATGACCGCGTCGTCTTCGATGACGGTGCTGCCGGAGATTCCCGTCTGCGCGGCGATGACGACGCGCTCGCCTATCTCCACGTTGTGCGCTATCTGCACGAGGTTATCTATCTTGGTCGCGCGCCCGATGCGCGTTTGCCCCAAGGCGGCGCGGTCGATACAGGTGCAGGCTCCTATCTCGACGTCGTCCTCAATCAGGACCGTCCCGATCTGCGGGAACTTGTGGCGAAAGTTACGCTCATCGGGGACGTAGCCGAAACCGTCCGCGCCCACCACCACGCCCGCGTGCAAGATGACGCGGTCGCCCAGGATGACATTCTCGTAAAGCACCACGTTCGGATGAATCACACAGTCGCGCCCGACGCGCACCCCTTCGCCTATGACCGCGCCCGTATGAATCTCTGTCCCAGCGCCGACGCTCGCGCCCTCCTTGATTTCGACCCACGCGCCGATAGCTGCGCTCTCATGGACGCTTGCGCCAGCGGCCAAGACCGCCGTCGGATGAATGCCGGGCGCTAGACGTTTTGGCGGGTGCAGCAACTCGGCGATTAAGGCGAAGGCGAGTTTGGGACGCTTCACTTCTATGGTGCACTTCCCTTCGACGCGCATGCCCTCCGGCACAATCAGGCAGGCGGCCGACGACGAGCGGGCGCTCTCAATCATCTTGCCGTCTTCGACGAAAGCGATGCACTCGGGGCCCGCGCTATCGACGCTCGCGATGCGCCTGATTACAACCTGGCCGTCCACGGCGACGCGTCCGCCAACGTGCGCGGCGAGTTCGTTCACCGTCCTGGCGTTCTCCGACATTCTTTCAGTTTCAGAATTACTCATCAGGGAGCTCAGTTGTCGTTGGCGTCCTTGTTCCTGGGGCCGTCACCTTTGCGCAGCATCTCTATGTACTCGTCAATCAGGTTAGAGAGGTACGCGTTGTAGCCCTCGCCGTTGTCGCCCTTGATCTCCTTGTTGGAGTAGGTCAGTTTCCTGGCCTCTTCAAAATCCCGCAACGCGCCCGCGTCGTCGCGCAGAAAGTGTTTCATCGCGCCCGAAACGTAAAGCAGTTCTTTGCGGACGCCGTCCGCAGCGTCGGCGGCCAGGGCGTTTTTAGTCAGGGCCAGAGATTTGCGGCGCGCTTCGTCTGCCTCCGCCTGCATGCCTTCCAGTTGGAAGTGGTAGCCCATGACTCTATAGAAGTGGTTCCAGCCCTCGTCCTTCATCTGACCGAGCGTGCGGTAAACCTTCTCGGCCACGACGAGGCGGGCCGACTTCGGAAGCGCCAGGTACGGCGGCTCATCCATGCTCTGCGCCGCCGAGCGTTCTTTCTGCGGCGGCAGCTTTGCATCCCTCAACGCCTCGCGCAGGGCCGGAATCTTCTCGGCGGGGATCGACTTGAAATCTCCCATGAAGGCCGTCAGGCGACACCGCTTGCAACTCCACCACGCCGCGCCGTCCGTCTGGGGCCAGAAGACCAGTTGGTACTTCGAGGGGTACTGATAAATATAGCTGCCGTAGCTGCCCCACTGCATAAAGATGTTCCTGGTCTTGCAGACGGGGCACTCGACCTCGACCGGGTGCCAGGTAATCAGCGCGGCCGAATCGGTTGCCGACAAGAACTCGCAGGCCGCGTGCTCATGAACGAAGGGCAGCGCCCTGGGGCTGCGTGCGTTCGCCCGAACGACGTTACCGGACGGCATCGCTAATCCGAACGCCAGCAGCAGAGTGAGGATGAAACCGAGTAAGCTTTTCATTCCAGCCGGTCTCCTTTCGCCGAGGATAAAAAGGCTTCAGCTTAAATCTCCTGGGGAATTGGGTAGCGGTTCAGTTCGATGGAGATTCAAACAGGGATAGACAGGATGAACAGGATAAAGACAAAACAAGATAACTAGTTCTTATTTCTTTTATCCTGTCTATCATGTCCATCCCTGTTAATTATTCCTCTAATTGAACCACTACCGGAAATTTCGTCGCCCGCCTCGACAAGACTCTTTCGCGCCCTGGTGAAACCCCGCCGCGAGCCGCGCACGAAGCGGACTAGATGTGCCACGTGCTCGTTGTCAATCGATTCCAATTGGCACAGGCGCGTCTCCAGCTCGCCCCCGCCCGGTCCCAGTAAAATTTTATAGGCCCTTCTCAGCAGCAGCCGATCCTCGCCGGTAAAGCCCGCGCGGCGCAGGCCCACGGCGTTGAGGCCGCGAACTCGTGGCGGATTACCGTCCGTGATGAAGAACGGGAGCACGTCCTGCACAATCTTCGACTTGCCGCCGACCATCGCGTAGCGTCCCATCCGCACGAACTGGTGCGCGCCCACGTTGTTCGAGAGGAAGACGTGATCTTCGACCGTAATGTGCCCGGCCAGCGCCACCTCGTTGGCGAAAATGTTGTCGTCGCCAATCGTGCAGTTGTGCGCGATGTGGACGCCGATCATCAGGAAGTTGCGCGAGCCGACAATCGTCACGCCCCCTTCGCCGCTCGCGCGGTGCATCGTCACGCCTTCGCGTATCAGATTGTCGTCGCCTATGACGAGGCGGCTCCTCTCGCCCTTGAACTTCACGTCCTGCGGCAGCCCGCCGAGCACTGCGTGCTCAGAAATGCGGTTGCCGCGCCCGAGCGTGGTGAACTGTTTGATGACCGCGTGGGAGGCTATCTCGCAGCCCCGGCCTATGATTACGTCGTCCTCGACGACAACATATGGGCCGATGACTGCATCAGAAGCGATTTCGGCCCGCGGGCCGACCACGGCTGTCGGGTGAATGCTCACGGCGACATCGTAAATGGTAAATGGTAAATGGTAAATGGATAAAAGCAGTTTCTATTCACCATTTACCGTTTACTATTGGCCGTTTTTAACTTGCCTTTGCCCCCTTGAGCCTCTATCATGTCACGCTGCATGTCTTTGTGTGCAGAAGTGTGCGAAGGCGGCTGGGTTTAATGCAATTTTCTTTATTGATGAGCGGGGCACGTTTTTTATATCTTTTTCTGAGGAGCGCCCGCTTGAGGAGAACGATTCTTGTTTAGCGATCAATTTCGCAGAGGCGAAGCGGAAAAGGGCCGGTTCAGCGGAGTCAAAAGCTCGCGGCTGATCTCGGGCCTCTCCGACGTCGCGTGGAAAGTCTTCCAGTCGGTCAATCGCCGGCTGCCCGAAGGTGAGGCCATTCGCCCGACCTGGGCTCCAGGACCGCTCCTGAAATCTTACGAGCGCACGGCACCCCCCTTAGGGTTCCCGCGCGAGACGGACTCTTTGTGCCCGCGCTGCGTCAAGGAGGTCCGCAACGCAGTCATCACGGGCCAGACGCCGCTCGAAACCCTGATGCACCAGCACCCTGGCGAAATCAAGGCACAGATTCTGGAAGAGAACGGCCAGGTCATCATGCGCAAGACCTGCCCGAAGCACGGCGAGTTCACGGACGTGATGGCCACTGATCCGAAGTTTTTGGAGAGGATCGAATCGCTCTTCTTCGGGCGCGATTTTCGTTCGGCTGAAGACGCCAACATTCATAAGCACGGCACGTCCAACATCAAGTTCGGTCGCGGCGCGGTCCTGACAGTAGACCTGACGAACCGCTGCAACATGATGTGCGACCCCTGCTTCATGGACGCCAACCAGGTCGGCTATGTCCACGAGCCGACATTCGAAGACGCGAAAGCTATCTTAGACCGCGCCATCTCCTTCAAGCCGCGCCGCCAGATCATCATCCTCTTCTCGGGCGGCGAGCCGACGCTCTCGCCCTATTATCTGGAGGCGGTTGCCTACGCCAGGAAGATAGGATTCTATCGCATCCTGGCCGCCACGAACGGCATACGCTTCGCCGAGGACATAGAGTTCTGCAAGGCTGCGAAAGAGGCCGGACAGCACGGCGTCTACCTGCAATTCGATGGCGTCTCCGAAGAGAAGAACAAGCACAGGGGCGTCGGCAATCTCTTCGACGTCAAGCTGCGCGCCATAGAGAACCTGGCTTCGGTCGGCATCAAGGTGACGCTGGTCACGACCATCGTCAACACGATCAACAACGACGGCATCGGCCAGATAGTTGAATTCGCGGCGAAGAACATTGACAAGGTTCAGACCATAGCCTTTCAGCCGGTCTCCTTTACGGGCCGCGACGAAGACGTGCCGGACCCTGTCCGCATACAGCAGCGCTACACGCTGGCCGGGATGACGCATGATCTCAAGGACCAGTTGGGAGGCCGCCTGCAGCCGCTTCGCGATTGGTTCCCGCTCTCCAGTTACTCCGCGTTCACGAGCGTGATGGACATGCTCCAGGGAGCGGACGCGCCGTGGGGCTGGTCATCCTGTAACTGCCACCCGAACTGCGGCATCTTCACGCTGATGGTCGTCAACCGGCAGACGGGCGAGTTCACTTCGCTCTTCGAGTTCTTCGACTATGAGCAGTTCATGAAGGACGTCGCCCTCATCACGGACACGGCGCGCGGGCGCAAGCTCTCCTACGCGCAATTGGCGATGGCTATCATGCGCAACTTCGACGCGCAGCGCGCACCCGAGGGCTTCCCGATTTCGCAGATCATCAACCTCTTCAAGCCGTCTTCGACCAACTCGAATTCGGACCGCAACGACCGCATGAAGGCGCAGCACGGCTCGGAAGACCCAGCGGACGTCTGGCGCGTGCTCTGCGTCGAAGGCATGTGGTTCCAGGATTTGTTCAACTACGATTTCCGCCGCACGGAGATGTGCGTCATTCCTTACGGCACGCAGGAGGGCGAAATCTCCTTCTGCGCCTACAACACTGGGGTCGGCTGGCGGCAGATCATAGAGAACATGCACAAGACCGCGAACCTGGCCGACTGGTATCAGGAGCACGGGCGTCACGCCGTCTATGCCAAGGGTAAGAGTGTGCCGGGCATCAACGGCAAGCATTCGCTCAGCCTGCCCATCGTCAACGCGATTCTGGCTGAGGATTCGGACGAGCCGATTCAGACGGTGACGCCATACCTGGTCGAAGAGCAAGAGGAAATCACGGTTTGACGATTTTCACATGAGAGCCGGCCCAATCGGGTCGGCTCTCAAGGTAAGAACGTCAGGCGGGTCTTTTCGGTCTGGGGCTTTTCTTTAGTGCCCCAAAGCTGAAAGGATTTCTTTGCCTGCCAAGCTAAAGCAGAGGTCACCCCGACTTGTGCCCTCCCTGAAACCCCCAACCCTCAACTTATAAAGGATCGTCTTATGAAGAAATGTATTTGCCTGATCATGATTCTACTGGTCATGAATTTCACCCCAGCGTTGTCGGCCGCCACGCAGCAGGGCCAGGCCAACAGCGGCGCGCAACAGGAGCAGGCCGTCTTAACTAACAACGACGTCCTGGAGATGCTCAAGTCCGGCCTCTCCACCGAGCTCGTCGTCGCCAAGATTACTTCTTCCCCCTCCAAGTTCGACACTTCGCCGGCGGCCCTTCAGGAATTGAAGACGGCCAACGTCCCAGAGGCCGTGATGCTGGCGATGGTGCAGGCATCGACCACCAGGACTGACATCGCAGGCAGCGCAGCGACCGGCGCGGACGCGGTCGAGATGAAAGTTCCTGACGGCACGATGGTCGAGATAGAGCTGATGTCCAACATCTCTTCGGCGACGGCCAAGGAGGGCGACATAGTGGACTTCACAGTGGTCAACCCGGTCATCGTCAACGGCGTCACCGTCGTCGAAAAAGGCGCGCCGGCCAAAGCGCGCATCGCGGCCGTCAAGAAGGCAGGCTACTGGGGCAAGGCCGGGCGCATCGGGTGGACTATGCAGGATGTGCTGGCAGCGGACGGGAGCCGGGTAGCGCTTCGCATGGAGAAGAAGCTGACGGGCGACAGCAAAGGCGGCACGGTCGCGACCGCGACCATCGTCACGGCCGTAGTCTTCTGGCCCGCCGCCCCCTTCTGGGGATTCAAAAAAGGTAAGAACGCCGTCTTCCCTGCCGGCAAGCGGTTCGAGGCGTTCGTCCACGGCGACGTGGCCGTCAAAGGAAAAGCAGCCGCGCCCGCAACCGCCGCTGCGCCCCAGTCCTGAGGCAGAAAAACTCTGAACCATCAAAGAGCCCTGAAGCTTTTCCCTGGCCGGCAAGAGGTGCGTGACTAATAAACGTCACGCACCTTTTTCTTTCCCCACCATACTTCCCCCGCGCATTCGTCTCGTGGCACACAGCGACACTTCGAAGAAGTGTCACATGCTTCTGGACGGCGCGAGCGTCCTTCCGCCTAATCTTCCGAGTGCGACAAGGCATGGCATCCGGTTTGCCGAC
>DATEMM010000080.1:0-3344 GCA_035275605.1 Pyrinomonadaceae bacterium | reverse complement strand
GGCCTGGTAGAGCCGCCCTCGCTCGATTGCCTGCGCACACTGGCGCGCGATGGCGAGCATGAAAGCGCGGTCGTCCTCTCCGAACCCCTGAATCTCTTTGAAGGTCAGCCCCATCGCCCCGATGGTGCGCCCTTCCAGGATGAGCGGGACGGCGGCCAGCGCCTGGCTGCCGTTGACTGCGTGCAGGGCCGAGAGCCTCGGGTAGAGCGACTCACGCGCCTGTAGCGATTCGATTAAGACCATCTGCCCGGTCCGCACGGCCTCGGCCAGCGGGGCCTCGCGCGTCACGGAAAAGCGTCGCCACGGCTCCACCATCTCTGACGGGAAGCCGACGGCGTCCAACAGCTCCAGCTCCGACCCGTGATTGACCAGGAGTGCGATGGAGCCGGCGTGCGCGCCGACCGCGCTCAAGCCGTGAGTCAACACGGCTGAGGCCGCCTGCGTGGGCGTCAGGGCCTCTGAGAGGGCGGCGGTGATGGCTTGCAGGCGCGCCATGCGGTGCGCCGCGCGTTCGGCCGCCTGCCGCGCCTCCTGCTCGCGCGTCAGGAGCGCCGTGCGCTCTTTCTCCGCCAACTGGCGCTCGGTGATGTCGCGCTGCGTGCCCCAGGCGCGCAGCAGTTTCCGGCCCTCTATAATTCCGACCAGATTGTTGAGGAAGTATTTCGGGTTGCCGTCTCTGTCCGTTTCGTGCGACTCGGCCTCGGTCAGGCGGTAGCCGGATTGAATGAAGGCGCGCAGGTAATCTACGTTCCGCTCGTCTTCGTGCACCAGGAGGTCGCCGAGCCTGGCCCCGACGATCTCCTCTGCGTGCCTGAAGCCGTACATCGCCGCCATCGCGTCGTTACATTCCGCCAGGTAGCCGTACCTGTAGCAGTGTTCGATCTGCTCTGCGACCGAGAGGTCTATGGAGACCGGCTCCTCCAGCTCGAAGCGCCAGATGGCCTCGGAGCTGTTGCGGACGAAGGCGCGATAGCGCTGCTCCGTCGAGCGCAGGACCTCCTCGCCGCGCTTGCGGTCCGTGATGTCCAGGCCAAGCCCGGTCATACGCACGGGCTTGCCCGTTTCGTCATGGAAGGCGCGGCCCTTCCCCTCTATCCAGTGGACGCTGCCGTCTGGCCAGACGACGCGAAATTCCAGGTTGTAATCCGTGCCCTGCTCGATGGCGCGTGTGATGGCCTGCTGAAGGGGCTCCCTGTCTTCCGGGTGGACGAGTCGGCTGAATTCCTCGAACGTTCCGATCGTCTCTCCAGGCTCAAGCCCATGTAAGAGCGGAAGCGTCTCCGACCAGTTAAGCTTTCCTGTCCGGATGTTCCACTCCCAGGTGCCCATGCGCGCGGCTTCGAGCGCCTCCATCAAACGCTCTTCACTCTCAAGCAGGGCCTGCTGGACGCGCTTGCGCTCCGTGATGTCGCGGGCGATGGTGGCCGCGCCGATGACTGTGCCATCGCTGCTCTTCATCGGAGAGATGGATAAAGAGACATCCAGCAGGCGGCCGTCTTTACTCACCCGGCTGGTCTCTAACTGTTCGACGCGCTCGTTGCGCCGCAACTTACCGAGGATGGTGGGAATCTCTTCGGGGCGGTCCGGCGGAACCAATATGGAGATGTGTTGTCCGATGACCTCTTCGGCAGAATAACCGTAGAGCCGCGCGGCCCCAGCGTTCCAACTGGTGATGACGCCTTCGAGCGTCTTGCCGATGATGGCGTCCTCGGAGGATTCGACGATGGAGGCGAGCCGCTGGTGGGCGTCCTCCGCACGCCGCCGCTCGGCTATGTCGCGGAAGACCAGAACGACGCCCGTGACGCGCCCGGCCTCGTCTCTGATGGGAGCGCCGCTGTCGTCAATGGGAATCTCACGGCCGTCTCTGGCGACGAGGAGCGTGTGATTGGCTATGCCGACAATCATACCTTCGCGTATGACTTTGGCGACGGGACTTTCGACCTCCTGGCGCGTCTCCTCGTTGATTATCTGAAAGACCTCACGCAGCTCTCTTCCTTCGGCTTCCTTGAGTGTCCAGCCAGTCAAATCCTGCGCGATCTGGTTCATGAAGCTGACGCGACCCCCCGCGTCGGTGGCAATCACGGCGTCGCCGATGCTCCTCAACATGATGAAGAGCTGGTCGCGGCTCCGGCGTTCGCGCGCCTCCGCCTGCCTGGCCTTGTCCGTCAGGAGGACTATGACCAGCGACACGAAGAGGAAGACGCCGATGAGCAGCGAGCCTTCCAAACCTATGTTGAGCGAATTGTGCGGGGGGATGATGAAGAACGCGCTGAAGAGGGCGGAGAGAGCGGTCGCGACGAGGCCCGGCCCCTTGCCTCCGTACCAGGAGGCGAGCATCACCGCGGCGTAAAAGAGGGCGAAAGGGATGCGCGCGCCAAGCAGCGGGAAGAGCCACGTCAGGGCGACGGCGAGCGCGACCACCAGCAGGGCGAACCCGTAGCTCAAAACAGGCGAGCGTCTTACCGGCGCCATGCGTCTTTCCCTTCTGTGTTCTCCTGAAGCCTGCTCATTTGTGCGCTTACCAGTTTTGTAAGTTCGCTTTAAGTGCGGGACAAGTCCGGCAGATTATAAGCGCAGGAATGAAATCGGCAAACCTATTTCCGGGGCCGCTCGCGGCCTTGAACTTAGCGGCAAGCCTGCGTCATCATGTGCGTGGAGAGGAAATTCCGATTTATGGCCAACATCGCGCACCGGCTGCCGGAGAACGTCCGCGGAGATTTTTACGTCGATTCCAGTTGCATAGACTGCGACGCCTGCCGTCAGATCGCGCCCTCGATTTTCCGCGACCACGGCGACCAGTCGAGCGTTTATCGTCAACCGAAAACGGAGGAAGAGGTCCGCCTGGCCCTGATGTCGATAGTGGCGTGCCCGACCTCCTCGATTGGCACAACCCGAAAGTACGACGCGCGCGTAGGCGTCGAGGCTTTTCCCACCAACATCAGCGAGAATATTTACTTCTGCGGCTTCACTTCCGAAGCGAGTTTCGGGGCGTGGAGTTACCTTATCGTCCGTCCTGAGAGCGAAGGCAATGTACTTGTCGACTCTCCTCGTTTCACGACACCGCTGCAAAGAAAGATTGAAGAGCTGGGTGGCATCGCGACAATCTTCCTGACACACCGCGACGACGTTGCGGATCATGAGAAGTTCGCGAGGCACTTTGGGGCTGCGCGCGTGATGCACAAAGACGATGGGGCCGCACGCTATGGTGTCGAGCGCGTAATTGAAGGACCGCAGGCCGTCCCTCTCGATGACGACTTTCTCGTGATCCCGACGCCGGGCCACACGCGGGGTCACGCAGTCCTGCTTTATCGCGACAAGTATCTTTTCACTGGCGACCACTTGGC
>DATEMM010000079.1:0-6669 GCA_035275605.1 Pyrinomonadaceae bacterium | reverse complement strand
GCCCGGCCTTTCGAAGGCCGGGAAGAGCGCGAGAATAAAACGGCGTCGCGTCAGCGACGCGTGAATCCTTACAGCCTCTTCGTTCAAGCGTCGCTGACGCGACGCACACGGTTTATCGTTTCGCTTCCCGGCCTTGAAAGGCCGGGCTACACTCAACGTGCCGCTACGCGGCAATTGACCGAACACTCAAACACTGGCCACTGACCACCGACCACTGACCACTTTTTTACTGCCGCAGCCAGCCCGGAGGCGCGCCTGCTCGCCGCGCCTCGTCTTCCAGCAGGCTCCAGCGTGCCTGTAGCCCTGCGCGCGCGGTCTCCAGTTCGCGCAGGCGTAAGACTAGACCCGCGCGGTCGTATGCGTAATCGTAAGAGTAGGGCGAGCCTAGGTAGACAGCGCCGGGAGCCATCAAGCCACGACGGCCGAACCCGCGCCCTGCGAACCCCGTGTTTAGTTGAACGCGGCCTTGCGTTGTGCTGCCCCCGAAGGCCAGGAAGCCCGCGACCTGCGTCCCCGCGCCGTTTCCACGCATGAAGCCCGGATGGCCCGTGACCACAGGAAACCTGGTGGCCGGGTGGCGTCTGGGAAAGCCTGGCACAAAACCTGTGACGAATCCATAGGCCCCGGCGGCAGAATATTCAGGAGTCTCCGAGAGACTTGCGCGGACGTAATTGATCTGAGCATCGAGCGCGGCTAGTTCGGCTCGCAACTCTGCTGCGCGTGTGCGCCAGTAACTCTCTGCCTCGGCCACCTCCATGCGCCTTTGACGCGCGTCCTTTTTCAGGCGCTCGGTCTCTTCCGCGTTGCGACGCCGCGTCTCTTCAAGCGACGGGAGCCCCAGCTCCTGGCGGCGGCGCTCGTACTCCTGCTCGCTGCGCTGCCTTGCCAGCCGTGCGGCTTCGATGTCCTGTTTGGTCAATTCCCGCCGCGGCTGACGTGCAGGAGTGGTCGTCGCCTTCAGGCTCTGAACCTGCTCCGCCCGCCTGAGCAGAGCGCCCGACGGCTCGTTGTTGGCCTGCTCCGTGGCGGCGATGTCGATGGTGGACATCTGGATGGTGATGTTGATGCCGGGGGCGGACTCGTAGGTCAGCGTCAGCTTCGTGACGGTGAAATCGGCGGGAATTTCTACGCGTCGGCCGCCACGCAGGACGATTGTGTAGGCGAAGGCGGCCGCGGGCAGCAGCAGGGCGAGCAGGGCTGCGCAGGCGGCGCGCGTCGCAAACCCGTTAAATCCATTCCGCCGGACGCCGCGTAAATATCGGTTGAGCGTCGAGTTCATCGCATTTGCCCCCGCTTGATTGAAATTGGGCCTGTTTCGTCGGCGAGTATAGCACCCGCCGAAATTGGCGCTCAACCGGGGGCTGCGAGGGCCGAGAGAGGGCGTCGAAAAAGCTTGCTGACAAATGGCGCGTTTGGTGTACAATCCGCCCATCCTAGCCTTCGCTCGTCGTTTGAAACACGCGGAAGCGTCCTTTGAGAAAGCCGATGCGACCGCTCACGGTTGTGAAACCTTTTCTCAAAAAGGAGAGACAGAAAAGAACTATGGCTAAAACTATATGTAAACTCCTCGGCGTCGTGTTCCTTCTCGTCGGAATCATCGGGTTCGTCAAACCCGACCTGATGGGCACTCACCTGAGCATGGCGCACAACCTCGTGCACATCCTCTCAGGGATTATCGCTCTCTACTTCGGCTTTGCGGGCACGCTCAGCGGCGCGCGCGGTTTCGCCCTGGCGTTCGGCGCCGTCTACCTGTTGCTCGGCATAGTCGGCTTCATCATGGGCTCGCCCGGCACGTCCACCATCGCCAACATGGCTATGGAAGACGGCCGTCTGTGGAAAGTTATCCCAGGCACGCTGGAATTGGGGACGGCCGACCACGCCGTACACATCCTGCTCGGCATAGTTTTCCTGGCGGGCGCGCTGATGACACGGGCGGACGTCAGGCGAGTTGACGACTAAAAGCCGGAGAGCTCATCAAACAAGCAGTGACAGGGGCAGCCCCCGGCCCTCTGTCGTCAAAAAAAGCGGGCAGGGACCCTTTCGTCCCTGCCCTGATAACTGTCTTCGTTTTCTTACCATTTCAGTCCGCCTAGAAACGGACGCTCGCCCCGCCCCTTCCGGTCACGCCCGGCGCGCGAAACCCGTTCTCGAAATAGTTCCGGTCGAAAATATTATCCGCCCCGCCAAACAGCACCAGCACGACGCCCTCGGATAAGGCGCGCTCGTAGGTCAGGTGCGCGTCGGCCTTCGCGTAGCCCCTAAACCTCAGGTTGGCTTGCCGGAACGGTAAGTCGTTCTCGAAGACCGGCGAGATGTGAGAGCCCGTGTAATTCAGCTCGAAGCTGACTAGAAGAGCACGGTAGCGCTGGTTTAAGGTCAGCCCGAAAAGGTGGCGCGGGATGACGAACTCCGTCTCCAGCCCTGTGCCAGGCACGAAGCGGTCACTGTTCGTGTAAGTGTACGCGGCGCGCAGGTCCGTGCCGCGAAACGGCGCAGCCTCCAGATAGCTTTCGACGCCGCGGGCCAGCCCGCCGGGGCGGTTGACGTAGCCGCTGAAACGGCCCAGGCCCAGCGGGTCTAGTGCGAATCCTGTGAAGGCTATGACGCGTTGAAGGCGCGTGTAGAAATAGGTCGCGCCGAAACGCAGGCGGTCGCGGTAAAGGCGCTGGTCGAAACCGCCATCCACGCCCACGGACTGCTCCGCGCGAACCGTCGGATCACCGACCCGCTGCGGCGTATTTGAAATCACTGCTTCACCGAAACGCTCGAAGAGAGAAGGCGCGCGAAAGCCGTTGCCCGCGTGCGCGCGAAGTTTCGTTCCCGTCGAACGTATGAAGTAGGCGACTGAGCCGTCGCCCGTCACGGAACTCTCGGCCTCGATGGCGGCCAGAGTCCCCGGCCGGTCGGCCGCGCTGATCCTGTAGAACTGTCCGCGCACCCCGACGGAGATTTGCAGGCGGTCGTCCAGGAGAAAGATTTGATCCTGGCCGAAGATGGCGAACGTGCGCTGGCGGTCGGTCGTGCTGTTGAGGAGCGAGAAGGACGGGAGCGATTCCTGAAAGAACGTCTCGCGCTCGTACTCCATCCCCGTAGTCAACAAATTCGCCCGGCCCAATCTAAAATTGGCCCGCGCGTCGAGCGTGTCGGTCTTGCCGTTGTTCGTGCTATTGAACTCAAAGTCGCCGAATGGGAAAAATGAGGCGACGCGCGGGTCAACCTGCGGGCCGTTGTAATTTCGGCGGTGCGTCGAAACGTGCTGGTAGGCGATGGTGTAAGAGAACCAATCGGCCGCGCGCTGCGAGAGACGCACAGAGGCGACGAGCAGATTGTTGCGCCGCCCCAGGTCCGGGTTGTTCGTGTCGGGCTGAACCGTCACGCCTTCGACTGCCGCCGGGTACTGTTCCGATGAGGCAAAGGCGGCGGGCAGCGCGATCGGAGAATTGTTCGTCCGCGCGTTCGAGAATGCGCCGTAGAGATTTCCGCTGAGACTGATGAAAGGCGTGGCGTCGAGTTGAAAGCGCGCGCCGCCAGCAGTGTTGCCGTATTCATCCTGGCCGTCAATTCCGCGGCGCACGTCCAGGCGCGTCAATCCGAAACTGTAGCCCGCACGGCTCCCCAACCCGCCGGAGCCTTTGAGGCGTTCGCGAAAGAGCGCGAGGCTTCCGCCCTCAAAGCCAGCCTCGTACCTGGGCTCGCCCGCCCCTGTCTTTGGCACAAGATTGATGACCCCGCCAATGGCGTTCGTCCCGTAAACGGAGGAGCCTGAGCCGCGCAGGATTTCCACGCGGTCAAGGTCAGCGGGCAGAATGTCCGTGATGAAAGGCAGTGCCGAACCGTTGAGGTCCGACGCGTCGCGCACGCGCAACCCGTCCAGCAAGATGGCCGTGTCCGAGTTTCTCTGGCCGCGCAGGCGAAGACTGGTGATCGCGCCGTATGAGCCTTGCTGCTGAACGCGAAGGCCCGGCGTCCCGCGCAACGCTTCCGAAAGCGTCACCTCGCGCCTGGCTTCCATCTGCTCTTCCCCGACGAGCGTCACTGCCTTCGAGACTTCGTCCGTGCGCTGCGGCGTGCCCGTCGCGACCACGACCACGCGCTCGTTGAGAGCTTCGACCGAAAGCACGAAATCGCGGTCCGCCTTTTGCCCGCGCCCGATTCCGAACTCCTCGGAAGTCGCCGCGGCGAATCCCCTGGCTGCGACCTCCAGGATGTACTGGCCCGGCGCTAGGTTGCTGAAGAGGTAAGCCCCCTCTTCGTTAGTTTGCGCGAAGAGCTGTAGACCGGCGCGCGAGCGTAAGCGCACCTCGGCCCCGGCGACGCTCGCGCCGCGCTCGTCCGTCACGCGCCCGGCGATACTTGTCCCGCTTTGCGCGAAAGCATTACTTGAAAGTGAAAGAAGAAGAAGGATGAGCAAGGCTGTCATCATGCTCATCAGTTTGAGTTGAGGAGCTATTCGCTCCACAGTTTCGCCTGGAATTACTTTGTGTCTCATGTGCAGCTTCTCCTGCCCGTCGCAGTACGAGCTTGAAAGTGAGTGCCGGACAGGTCTCCTGACTCGCGGCTCTGACCTCCAAACGAAGATTTAGAGGATCGCCCGCCCTCCCCGCCTTCCCGTCTCCCTACAGAGACAGTGGCCAATAGAGGAGCGCAGTCACCGCTTACAGTTGCGCGGGCAGTGGCGGCTTTGCACCGCCTTCCCTTATCCGGCAACCCGGTTGTTTGTTCTACCGGCGCGCGCTGTCTGTATGCACCGGCGTCACGCGAGGCGCACCCGTCACCGGATGCTCGTCCACCAAAACCTGAATTGCGAAAACTTCTCCCAGGAGTCCGGGCGTCAGAACCTCTCTGGGCGTTCCGGAGGCGAGGGCCGCGCCCGCCTGAAGCAGCAGCACGCGGTCGGCGAACTCTGCCGCGAGGTTAATGTCGTGTGTGACGACGATTGCCGCCGCCCTCTTTTCATTCGCGCGGGCGCGGACGAGTTGAAGGAGCGCCGCCTGGTGTGCCAAGTCAAGGTTCGCCGTCGGCTCGTCCAGGAGCAATATGCCCGCCTCTGTGGCCAGTGCGCGCGCCAGTACAGCCCGCTGACGCTCGCCGCCTGAAAGCTCGCTCATCAACCTCCCGGCGAACTCTTCCAGCTCTGTTTCGCGCAAGACCTCTTCGGCGAGAGCTATATCCCGCCCCGTCTCCCAGCCCCACGCTCCCACGCTGGACCATGCGTAGCGGCCGCCCAGCACGAACTCCATCACGGTCACAGGAAAACGCAGCTCTGCCTCCTGTGCGACGACCGCCACGCGCCGCCCGATGGCCCTTCGCGCGTAAGCACCGAGCGGCTTTCCGTCGAGCAGGACCTCGCCGCGTGTGGGTTTCAGCGCGCCGTTTAAGGCACGCATCAGTGTGGACTTTCCCGCGCCGTTCGGTCCGATGACCGCCGTCACCTCACCCGGCACGGCGCGCAAACTGACGCCCGCGACCGCCACGCGCTCGCCGTACTCGACCGTAATCTCGCGCGCTTCCAGCATCTTCAACCCCTTCTCAACAGGAAGACGAAGAGCGGCGCCCCTATGAGTGCCGTGATAGCGCCGACGGGCAGTTCGCGCGGCGCGATGACCGTCCGCGCCGCCGTGTCCGCGACGATGACGAAGAGCGCGCCCGAAAGCGCGGCCGCCGGAATCATCGTCCGGTTGTCGCTCCCGATAGAAAGACGCACCAGATGCGGGACGACCAGCCCGACGTAGCCGACCGAGCCGGAGGATGCGACCGACGCCCCGACAAGCAGGCTCGCCGAGAGGAAAACAATCAAACGCACACGTCCGACCTCGACGCCGAGGTCGAAGGCGTCGCGCTCGCCGAGCATCAGCAGATTCAATGAGCGCGCGTGAAGGGTGAGCAGGATTGCGCCGACGATGGCCGCGATGATCGCCACAGTGAGCATGCTGGAGCTTGCGCCAGAGAGATCGCCGAGCAGCCAGAAAGTGAAAGAACGTATGCGCGTGGCGTCCATCAGGCCAGTGATGAAGACGATGGCCGAAGAGAGAAAGGTCGTCACGATCACGCCCGCGAGAATCAGCTTTTCGGGGGACGCGCCTGTGCGCCCGCGCGCCAGCCTGTAAACCAGAAAGGTCGAAAAGAGCGCGCCCGCGAACGCCATCAGCGGGCGCATCCATTCGTTCTCCGCGCCGAAGAAGACCAGGGCGACCATTGTCCCGACCGCCGCGCCGTTCGAGACGCCGAGCAGGTAAGGCTCGGCCAGTGGATTCCGCAAGAGCGCCTGATAGCCCGCGCCCGCCGTCGCCAGAGACGCGCCAACGCTTGCCGCCAGCAGGATGCGCGGCAAACGTATGTTGAAGAGGATCGCGCTCTGCTCGGACGTCAATCCGCAGGAGGAACTGCCGTTTGTGAAGAGCGCGCAAAGGGAAGAGCCAAAGGGCAGGCGCTCCGCTCCGATGACGGACGCGGCGACGATGATGAGCAGAAGCCCTGCCAGGAGCCCCAGGCAGACTATGAGGGTGCGACGCAAGGTCGAGCGCGCGCCTCTAGCAAAGCCTGCTTGTCCGGTAAGGGCCATCGTCCTCATGCTTGCTGAAAAATTACGGCTTGAAGACTTCGGGGTGGAGCACGCGCGCTATCTGCTCCAGGCCGTCAACGAGTCTTGGCCCAGGGCGCGACAGGAAG